>NZ_JANMZH010000162.1:0-1423 GCF_031383065.1 Microcoleus sp. OTE_8_concoct_300
CAGTTTCAGCCCCGATGGTAAAACCTTGGCTTCTGGCAGTGACGACAAAACTATCAAACTCTGGGATGTCACCACGGGAAGGGAACTCCGCACCCTCAAGGGGCATAGCGATATGGTTACGAGTGTCAGTTTCAGCCCCGATGGTAAAACCTTGGCTTCTGGCAGTGACGACAAAACCATCAAACTCTGGGATGGCACCACGGGAAGGGAACTCCGCACCCTCAAGGGGCATAGCATTTTGGTTTTGAGTGTCAGTTTCAGCGCGGATGGTAAAACCTTGGCTTCTGGCAGTGGTGACGACACCATCAAACTCTGGGATGTCACCACTGGCAAGGAAATCCGTACTCTCCAGGCGCATAGCATTTTCGTTAGGAGTGTCACTTTCAGCCCGGATGGTAAAACCTTGGCTTCTGGCAGTTTCGACAACACCATCAAACTCTGGGATGTCACCACTGGCAAGGAAATCCGTACTCTCCAGGGGCATAGCGATTCGATTTTGAGTGTTTTGAGTGTCAGTTTCAGCCCTGATGGTAAAACCTTGGCTTCTGGTAGTCGTGACAACACCATCAAACTCTGGGATGTCACCACTGGCAAGGCAATCCGTACTCTTCAGGGGCATAGCGGGTGGGTTAAGAGTGTCAGTTTCAACCCCGATGGTAAAACCTTGGCTTCTGGCAGTCTGGACAGGACCATCAAACTCTGGGATGTCACCACGGGCAAGGAAATTCACACTCTCCAGGGGTATAGCAGTTCGGTTAATAGTGTCAGTTTCAGCCCCAATGGTAAAACCTTGGCTTCTGGCAGTGAGGACAACACCATCAAACTCTGGGATGTCACCACTGGCAAGGAAATTCACACTCTCCTGGGGCATAGCAGTTCGGTTAATAGTGTCAGTTTCAGCCCTGATGGTAAAACCTTAGCTTCTGGTAGTGAGGACAAGACAGTTATTTTATGGAATGTGAATTTTGACGATTTACTGGTGCGCGGTTGCGGTAAGGTGCGTGCGTATTTGCACAACCCCAGTGCGAATGTCAGCGATAGTGACAGACATCTATGCGATGGTGTTGGTACTGGGAAAAATCAACAATGATGCTTCCATTTATGATGACAATACCTTCTTACTTCTTTGCCAACTATATCTCGGAAAATCAAGCAACAATGCACATTCGATAAATTATATCTTTTTTTGCCTCGATCCCTACCGCCGATAGGCTAAAGCAAACCGATCGATCCCTGCTAAATCCGAAAATATCTGAACTTTGCCATAACTCCCCTGACTTTCGAGCATATCAGCTACCGCCTCAGCCTGTCCCGCCATCATCTCAACCAACCAAACTCCCCCGGATTCTAAATAATCGGGAGCCGTTTCTACCAAATGCCGGATGCAATCTAACCCGTCAAAACCGCCGTCTAAGGCCAGATG
>NZ_JANMZH010000164.1:0-1578 GCF_031383065.1 Microcoleus sp. OTE_8_concoct_300
AATACTTGCTTCACAAAAGCCAGAAATTGAAGACATGAAAAAGTAGCGACCACTTTGGTATAAACTGTCACTTAGCTCGACTGTGGCTGTCAGCATTTGTCTGACTCCACCTCAGTTTCATTAGATTGCGTAAAAATACTGAAGACAATTGAGCTGCCCTACCTCTAAAGTAGTAGATCAGTCAGGAGAAAGCTATATAGACGGGGTAGGTCATGAGCTTGAACAGCTTGGAATTAAACACAACTTATCAATCAAATGCAGTCGCACAGGAGCAAGTGAGCGCATTGACACAGGAAATTGAAGCGCAAGCAGACATAACAAAACGGGAAAAAAATCTACAGAACAATCGCTTGGCATTAGGCACAACTTATCTTCGGATTTTAGAAGCCGGTGGCCATCTGGGCTGCTGAGGCGAAATTTCATCGTAATTTCATTTGGCAGTGAAATACTAGGTTGAGTAGAGCATTTCTAGCTCTCGGTCATTGCTTAGCGGTCGCTTCTTGGAAAATGCTAATAAGTAGCTCCTGTTAATTGGGTTCACTTACTTATTTTGGCAAAATACCAACCGTTAAACCTGTGGCACTCAACCTGATTTCAAGGACAATGCCAACGATGATATTTGACAAATATGCTCAGTCTCCGGCAATTATTAGCAGCTTTTCAGGAACTTTGTTCAGCATAATTTTGCTAAGTTCTCCGGCTGTCGTTTTTGCCCACGCTGGCCACGGAAATGAATTTCACCAAAGCGGCGAAACAACTCAAACTCCTGCTGCTATTTCTGTCGATGCCGAAACAGCAAAACGATTAGGTATTAAAGTCTCCCCGGCAAGCCGCCAGCGACTAGATATCGGCATCAAAACCACTGGACAAATTGAAACTTTGCCCAACCAAAAAGTCGAAGTGACGGCTGCTGTTGCTGGCAAAGTAGTAGAGTTGTTGGTTAAGCCTGGGGACAAAGTATCAAAAGGTCAACCCGTTGCGGTTTTATCGAGTTCAGAATTAGGACTGTTGCGGGTTGAATCTCTCTCGAAACGTGCCGAAGCTGAGGCAGATTTGCAGCAAGCGGAAGGCGATCTCAAACTAGCACGAGAAAATTACGATCGCCAACTTCAAATATCCGCAGCAGAAATCGCCCAAGCCCAAACCCAATTGACAGCGGTAACTAAGCAGTACCAGCGAGAACAAGAATTAGTAAACAAGCGTTCAGTTGTGCAAGCGGCTAAAGAAAACTATCAACGTCAAGTTGAAATAGCGCAAGCCGAAATAGCGCGGGCCGAAACAGAATTAACTATTGCTAAAGAACAGTTCGATCGCGACAAAGAATTAGTGGCATCTGGAGCGATCGCGCGGCGCACAATGCTGGAATCGCAAGCCCACTTCGCTGAAGCAAAAGCCACTGTTGCTAAGGCAAAAAGCCGTCCTGAAGTTATCCAAGCTCAAACCGAAATTAAACAAGCCGAAGTAGACCTCCCAATGCGGGAATTGCGGGAAACTCAAGGCAGAGTAGCAGAAGCAAAAGCTCAACTTACCAGAGCTCAGAGCCGCCGGGAAGTCCTAGAAGCCGAGAACCAACTCAAA
>NZ_JANMZH010000239.1:0-5761 GCF_031383065.1 Microcoleus sp. OTE_8_concoct_300
TGGAACTCAAAGAAGTCCCGAACAGTTTTTTTTCAATAATAAAGGAACAAATGGAGTCATATTTTAATTGGGTCAACAGGTAAAAGATGAGTAATTTTACTCATTGACAATAGTGCTTTTAGCTTAACTTGTGACTAATGATCAAAGCCTTGCACCAAGCGCCGAACCAAGGAAAGAGATTTTTATACTCGATCGGGCGGGGGATGGAGTCGAGCAAATTACAGAGTTATTAGCTAGCTACACCGATCTGGACGCTGTTCACATTGTTTCTCACGGCGGGCCTGGAAATTTGCAATTGGGGTCAATTCAGCTAAATTCTGACAACCTAGACGAATATGGCGATCGACTTCAGCAGTGGAAAAAGGCTTTAGCCCCTAACGCGGATATCCTCCTGTACGGTTGCAACGTGGCGGCAGAAATCGCCCCACCGATAGCGGGGCGATCGTTCTTGCAACGCCTCAATCAACTCACAGGTGCAGACATCGCTGCTTCCAAAAACCTGACAGGAAGTGCTGCATTAGGCGGTGACTGGGATTTAGAAGTAACAATTGGTTCGATTGAGACCGCTTTGGCATTCACCCTTGATGCGATCGCAAGTTACGATCGGGTTTTAGCTTCTTTTACAGTCACCAGCACCAACGACTCCGGCTTAGGATCGCTGCGAGATGCGATTACCCTAGCGAATGCTACTCCAGGCGCAGATATTATTGACCTGACTGGCATTACGGGCACAATTACCCTCGCGACGACACTGCCAACTATTAATGACAGCCTTAGTCTGAACGGCCCTGGGGTGGCTAACCTGACAGTCAGCGGTAACGACGCTGTACAGATACTGAACACTAATAACGGCCCTGTTAGCATTTCTAACCTCTCCTTTGCTAAGGGTAATACAGTTGGCGGCGGCGGTGGGATTAATAACGGCTTCGGCGTTACCCTGAACCTCACCAAGGTTAACTTTTTTAGCAACACCGCTGGAGGAGGCGCTGCCCTCCTCAACAACAGCGGTACAGTGACAATAACCGGTTCCACCTTTAGTGCCAATACAGTCAACAGTTTCGGTGGTGGCGCGATTAGGCAGGGTGGGGGTATTCTCACCATTGTTGACAGCTCTTTCATCGAAAACACAGCGAATGGGAACAGTCAAGGCGGCGGTGCCATCTTGATCGATAGCGGTGCGGTAAACATTACTGGCAGCACCTTTACTGGTAATAGTGCACAAAACATCGCTGACGGTGGCGGCGCTATCTACCACAGAGGCGGGGGCGAACTGCTGAGCATTCTCAATAGCACTTTCATTAACAACATTTCGGCGGGTAACGGCGGTGCGATCAGAAACGACACCCAGCCATTGAGTGTCACCAGCAGCACGTTTAGCAGCAATCAGGCTGCACAAAATGGAGGTGCGATCGTCAACGAGGGCGCGGCAACCATTACCAACAGCACGTTTTCTGGCAACACCGCAACCAACTTTGGCGCGATCAGAAATGGCGGTACGCTGGATCTCAGAAGTAGCACTCTGACTCTCAATAGTGCAACTAGCCAAGGCGGCGGCATCTTCAACACCGCTACAGCAAAAATTCGCAACACCATCATTGCTGGGAATACGGCTCCGTTAAACCCCGATGTAGATGGCACATTTACGAGTGAGGGCAATAACTTAATTGGCAACGGTAAGCTGTTCAGCATCTAAAACGCATATTGTATGGTATAATATGATAATTTTCCGAGAAAGTCAATGCCTACTAAAAACTTCCTCAGTTCTGAAACAAAGGAAACTCTGCAACAAGCATTAAAAGACCATGAGCATCCAGATATTCGACAAAGAGCGTTAATATTTTTATTACTAAATAACGGAAATACACAAGCTCAAACTGCTGAACTAATTGGATGTTCTCTCAGAAAAGTTGCCTATTGGAGCGTTCATGGTGAGGAATGAAAATTTAGACAGTTTTAAAGATAACAGGATGAAGGGTAATTACCGAAAAGCTACAGAGAAATACATTAATTTACTTTTAGAAACAGTTGAAGTAGACCCTGAAAAATATGGTTATGAGTTCGGAAGATGGACAACAGCTAGACTTGCAATATATCTAGGAGAGCAGACGGGAATTGAGCTGAGTAGTACCCAAGTAAGGAGAATTTTAAAATCAAAAAAGTATGTTTATCTTTGGGCTAAATACAGCTTAAAGGATAAGCAAGATGCCGTAGAAAGGAGTTTATTCAAAGATAAATTAGCTGAGTATCTAAGAATAGAAAAAGAATCTCCCGATCTTTTGCAGGTATGGTTTTGGGATGAGAGTGGATTTAGTTTAAGAGTTATTAGAAGGAAGAACTGGTGTAAAAAGGGAACTCGAAGTAGCAAAAGAGGAGATCGACGAAAAGGTCGTATTAATGTTATGGGTGGAGTGAGATATTCAGACAAAAAAAGATGGGTAGATTTTATTCCATCTGGTAATTCTGCTAATTTTTATGCGGTGCTGAAAAATTTTTATGAAGACTTAAAAGCAGAGTGGATATTGCAAGGAAATTTAGCGGAAGACTTTAAAGATAAAGGCTGTAAGTTTGTGATAATTTTGGACAACGCTAGTTTTCATAAGAAAGCAGAGACTTTGCAGAAAATAGCGTCAGAGATGCCGAATCTAATCATAGAGTTTTTGCCAAAGTATAGCCCTGACTATAACTTAATTGAATTAGTATGGCATTCCGCCAAGGAATATGTTGCTAATAGATTATTTGAATCCATTGAAAAACTAGAAGCACTGTTACATAAACTGTTAAATGAAGGAGGACTAATTATGAAATGGAACCGAAAAATAAAAAATAAAGGTAACTTAGTTAATGCAGTTTAGATGTCGAACAGCTTAACAGACTTCTTACTTAAATAAGTCTGGTATCTAAACGAGAGTTAGTGAATTCCCATATCCTTTTGTATGACTCATCGCCTCCGCTAAATGTTTTTTCAAAGTCGCCTCCGGTAGCGGCCCTTTTAAATGACTCCAAGGCAAAACCTGCTCCAATTCCCACTCTTGAAAAACATAAAAATCCATCTCCGGCAACTGTCCCCGCAACTCCTTAAAGGCCCGCCGATAACTGCCCAAAGTATCGCCGTAATGCCGCACTAATTCCAACAGCCGAGACAACCGCCGATCGCCCTTTGACAACAAACCCTGAATCACCGACCAATTATAGCTTTCAGGTCTAAATTCTAAACCCAGCTTCCGCAATTCTTTATCTAAAAATTTCAGCCTCTTCTCGGCATCTTTATTCACTCCAAACCACTGAAAAGGAGTGTGAGATTTCGGGACAAAAGTGCTGCATCCCAGAGTCAACCGCAAACCGGGAACAGCTTTTCTAATCGCCCGCATCATTGCCACCGTCTCCTCTAAATCCTCCATTTCTTCGCCCGGAATTCCCGCCATACCGTAAAGTTTAATTCCCTTTAAGCCGCCAGCCCTAGCATTGATAGCAGCTTGAATAATTTCGTCATTTGTGAGTTTTTTGTTAACGATTTTGCGGAGGCGATCGCTCCCGCTTTCCACCGCAATTGTCACAGATTTGCTGTCTCTGTTTGTCAATATTTCTGCCAATTTAACTGTCACCGTATTCGTCCTTACCGAAGAAAGACTCAACCGCACGCCGTCGTATTTCGGATGATTCAAATGATCCAGCAACGGTTCAAATTCCGGGTGCTGAGTGACCGAAGCACCCAACAAACCCAAACGATTAGTCACAGCTAAACCGCGATCGATCGCCGGAATTAGCGAACCCTCCAAACTCGCAGTTCTAAACGGCAAAGTCAGATAACTTGCCAAACAAAAACGGCACATTTCTGGACAACTCCGAACCACTTCCACCATGTAAATATTTTCCCAAGCAGCTTTTTCTGTCACCACAGTGGAAGCAGATAAAGTATTGCCGCGATAAGTCTGTTTTTCAACCATACTGGGAATTCCCGAATCGACAGGCTGAATCGATTTAATACCCTCAGCCGCATCCAGATAAGTTACTTCATACAAACTGGGGACGTAAACTCCCGGAACTTGGGCTAAATGCCACAATTTAGTTTGTCTGTCGGCGGTACGGACTTCTTTACAAGCATCAATAAAATTGTCAATGAGATGTTCCCCATCTCCCAGCAAAATCACATCAAAAAAATCGGCAAAAGGTTCTGGATTCGCCGTAAAAACCGGGCCACCCCCGAAGACGATAGGATGATTATCAGTTCGTTTTGACGCCCAAATCGGAATTTCTAGAGATTCCAATAAATTTAGAATATTTACATAGTCTAGTTCCCAAGAAAGCGAAAATCCCAGTAATTCTGGATGTCGGGGAAGTTGTTCGCGGATATCAGTAAATAAACGGCTGACTTCAATATCCGATCGCACAGCCAAAGTTGCCCACACTATCTGATAGCCGAGACTGGTAATACCTACCGTGTACTCGTTGGGAAAAGCAAAAATAGTCGGGATAGCATCAGCATCGGGGGTTGCTGGGGCAAATAGTAAGCGTTCTTGAGCAAAGGGATTAGGAGTCATCCGATTTTAGATTTTAGATTTTAGATTTTAGATTTTAGATTAGGGAATTTCTCCCACGGATAAATCTGGGGGTTTGTGATCAAATTGCTTTTGAGCGCGGGCAAGTTTAGCCTTAGCAATAAAGAATATAATTATAGCTCATAAATGACTCTAACCTTAAGTTGACACCTATACCTTCTGGTAACAGACAACTGACAAATGACCGAAAGCAATTGGTTGCGCGGCCGCCGGATTCATCGGTGGATAAGCAAAAAAAGCTCGGCATCTGATAAACCTGAGAACGGTACAGCCCGTGGGTGGTTAATCTCAAATCTCAAATCTCAAATCTCAAATCGATTGACTTGTTGAAAGTTAGTCTGAAATAGAATTGCGATCGTCTTGGCTTCTCGGCGGCGGTGGACTGTGAAAAGTTGCAATCAGCAAACAGATAATCCCAGCATTAATAAACACATCCGCTAGATTAAATACGGGGAACCGAATTATCCGAAAATCGATAAAATCTACAACGTGGCCCGAAACAAATCGATCGATCCCGTTCCCCAGTGCTCCCCCCAAAATCAAACCGTAGCCAGCTTGTTCCCAGCGGTTAATTCGCGGCCCGAACCAAGCCAGCACTATCAATCCCACACTAACGCCCAAAGACAGCCACCGCAACCAAATCGCCCCGCCATTGCTGAACAGACTAAAAGCCGCACCGGTATTAACAACATAAGTGAAGTGAAACACCCCAGGTAACAGGGCCTGCGTCTGCGGAGGAACCGTCAAGTCAAAATTTTGCACCACCCAAAACTTAGTCAGGTGGTCTAAAACTAAACTGATAACAGCAGCAACCCAGAACAAGGGATTTCTTTTAAAACGCATGAATTAAGCAATAGAAAATGGGGCATCGGGCATGAGAGAATTTACTCCAATCTCACTTGTTATCAGAAAAATGGGTAGAAACCCCGTGCTTTTAGCACGGCTTTACATTTAATTTGAATCCCCTCGCGGGGTGGAGGAGTATGGTTGCCCCTCCGGTGAGGCATGGTTGCCTCAAACTCCCATTTCTGGGGTAGAAGAGACGACCTGCCAGGTCGTCTGTACTTCGCCAATGTTTAGTGAGCTTGCGCCGGCTAGCAACACTATCTCAGTGACCTTAAGACTGTTTAGTTGCAAGCGATAGAGCGGAAAACTAGCTTCGCATTCTCCGGTATCGTGACTCAAAAAACGTAGTCAGTAAAGAC
>NZ_JANMZH010000240.1:0-12578 GCF_031383065.1 Microcoleus sp. OTE_8_concoct_300
TGGAACTCAAAGAAGTCCCGAACAGTTTTTTTTCAATAATAAAGGAACAAATGGAGTCATATTTTAATTGGGTCAACAGGTAAAAGATGAGTAATTTTACTCATTGACAATAGTGCTTTTAGCTTAACTTGTGACTAATGACCTGTTGCTGAGCGTTGTGTTGCTGAGCGTGTGGCTGAACCTGAAGCTGAAACAAATTGAGGTTGAGAGAAATTGGACTGACTAATTTGGACTTGAGAAGAAGCGGAACCGCCGAGAGCTGGATGACTCAAGCCATGAGTACCCAGGGTAAACGCATCTAAATTAATTTGACAAACACCTAAATTTGTGCATTACTAAATAACTAAAAAAACTTTTAAAAATCATTAACTTTAACCACATTTAAGCAAATTAAATCAGAACCTTAAGATTTTCTAAACTTCTTAAAGCCGGATAATTTTCCTTCTTAGATAGGTGTTAGATTTCGAGCATTAACTGGCAGAATTTAAAATTTGCACTAAATAATTATTGTCCATTGCCGCTCGATACCGTTTCATTTTTAGACTTTGTTTGGAAGTTTTTTCTTGTTTTAGTAAATTTATAGCCAAGCGACGTAGAAGTGCAAAATTTTCGGGAGAGTTCTGTTTCCGAATCCGGCTTTCATCTTCACAAAATGTCACATCAAGCGTCCAATGTAAGCTATTTTCAATGCCCCAATGACGGAGGATAGCCCCAGCAATTATCTCAGCATTACTGCTTAAACTACTCAAATAAAAACGAGCTTCAGTCGTGGTTTTATTCCACAGCCGTCCTTCACTAACTATCATGACAACTGTTTTTAATCCCGTCCATAATTCTTGATTGTGCAGAGGTGGTAACTCGGATACATCAACAGTCCAAACTTGTCTTTTTTCCACTCGATGATGTCCAGCTTCTACTTGCTCATAATAACTGTAGTCTCTGCCTAAATCATCTGATTTTTTAGCTACTTCAAACCACTCTTTCACAGCTTGATAGAGGAGTTTTTGATTCCCTTTTAAAGCTAAAACATAATCTCCTTTTTTCTTGATAATCAGAGATGTTATGTCTTTTTGACAGCCCATAGCATCTATGGTTATTACGCTTCCGGCAATCTCTAACATTTCTATTAATGCCGGAATTGCTGTCAGTTCATTTGATTTTTTATCGACTTTTTTTTGACCTAAAACCAATTGATGAGATGAAGACCAGGCTGTAACTATATGTAGCGCTTTTTGCTGGTCATTTCGGTCATAAGATTGTTTCATCGTTTTGCCATCAATGGCAATCACGTTTAGTTCTAATTCCCCGACTATGGCATTTACCCAACTCAAAAAGCATTCTTGAAACTGTTGTGGTTCAATTCGGGCAAATACCCGACTAAATGTGTCATGAGATGGTATGCCATTCGGTAATTCTAGAAAGCTTTTTAACCATTCATATTTGGCATTACCATAGGCTTCTATTGCCACCCATCCGTCGGCACCGCTAATGATAGCTAGAATCGCAATCGCTATAATATCTTTGAGTAAGTGTTCTTTACTTCTTTCTATTCTGGGGTCTTTCAAATTGGCAAAATGTTCTAAAAAACTGGCATTTAAAATATTCATTGAAGGCAATGAATCTGTTTGTTTTTGTTGGGAAGTTACAGCTTTACTAAAACCTCTTGCCATTGATAGCACCCATAAACTACAACAAACTACATTGAAAGTTAGTCGGATTTAACTGTAGCATATTTTGGGTGAAAGTTAAGATGCGTTTACCCTGGCGATCGCGTCACTCAATTTTTTGAGGCCGATCGAGAGATGGCTGCAACTACCCGTCAAACTGTGCTGGAAAAAATTGCGAGCGATCGCGATTCTGCTCAAAACTTGATTAAATTCTGATTTAAGTTTATAGTAGTAGCGATTGCCTGTTAACTATCTCATACCAAGTCCGGGTTTAATACCTCCTTTATTGTCATTGCGAACGTGAAGCAATCGCAAAGACTCTGGCTTCAAATGAAGGATTTATAAAGGGGATAGATTACCCGGATTTAGTATCAATTCTAAACATGAGTGCTAATAGTCCTACAAAAATTCTATTTCTGTCTACCGATCCCCGCGATGTTTTGCGGTTGCGGGTGGGTCAAGAATTGCGAGATATTCGAGAACAACTCAAACTCGCTAATCTGCGAGAAGAATTTATCTTAGAAGATCGCACTGCTACCCGTCCGAGAGACATTAGCCAAGCAATTTTGGATTTCAAACCCCATATCGTTCATTTTTCCGGACATGGAACTGAAACTGGTAATTTGTGCTTTGAAGATGAATTGGGTAAAGTTAAACCTGTAACGCCAAAAGCTTTAACTGCTTTATTTAAGCTGGTTGCTCATCAAGTCAATTGTGTGGTTCTTAATGCTTGTTATTCAGATATTCAAGCTGAGGCAATTGTCGAGCATATTTCCTGTGTAATTGGCATGAATAAAGCTATTGGCGATCGCGCGGCAATTATTTTTGCTGTCGGTTTATACAAAGCATTAGTTGCAGGGGAACCTGTCGATCGCGCGTTTGAGTTTGGTCTTGTAGACTTGCAGCTCGAAGATATTCCAGAAGAGTTAACTCCAGTTATTCGTAAAAAAAAAACTAACCTAGGTTCGGAAGAAAAAGAAGAAAAGGCGATCGCTGTTATTCCAAACCAGGATCTAACTCCTCCTATTTCTATAGAGGTAGAAGAGGAGAATTCTTTTTTTGAAAAAGAGCAGCAGGAATCTAGCGATCGCTCTTCTAACGATAACTTATCTCAAGAAGAGGAAGAAGAAATGTTTGGCACTCGCTTGCCTCCAAATCCACCAATTAACGATCGTCCAACCTGGATGAAAAAAGTTGGCGGTGTATTATTGGCAAGTTTGCTCGGCACTGGCTTAATAGTGGTAGTGAGGCAGTTAGGTTGGTTAGAAATATTAGAATTAAAAGCTTACGATTTTTTCTTGCGATCGCGACCGGAAGAAGTTGCGGAAGATTTGCGAATAGTGGTGGTTGAAGCTAATGCTGAGGATCTTAAAAAATATGGGTTTCCTTTACCCGATCGCGTTTTGGCGCAAGTTTTGCAAAAGGTAGAAGCGATGGAACCACAGTCGATTGGTTTAGATATCTATCGAGACATTCCCATAGAACCTGGAAATAAGGAATTGCTGGCACAACTAAAAAGCGAGCGTGTGACTGCTGTCTGTCAAGTTCCTTTTGAAGGAAATGCTGGTGGGGTTGCTCCACCTCCAGGAGTTTCTGAAGACCGTCAAGGATTTAGTAATGTGGTTTATGATATCGATGGTGTTATTCGCCGTCAGCTATTAGCGATCGATGTAGAGCCGACGTTAAGTTTTCGCTGCACGGCTAACTATTCTCTCAGTTTTTATTTGGCACTTTACTATTTACAACAAAAAGGAATTGAACCCAAAGATACTTACCCAGTACAGCTAGATCGAACTGTATTCAATGGTTTAGATATCGCTTCAGGCGGCTATTTTCAGGAACATTTGAAAAAGCGAGGATATCAAATCTTGTTGAATTATCGATCGCCTCAAAAATTAGCACGACGAGTTACAGTTAGCGATGTGCTGGACGCTCGCATTAAACCCGATTGGATTAAGGAAAGGATAGTTCTTATTGGCGTTACCGATCCTTCTAAACCCGATATTCATCCCACACCCTATGGAAAAATGCCGGGAGTTTTGGTTCAAGCGCAAATGACCAGTCAAATTATCAGTGCAGTGTTGGATCGAAGAGTGTTGTTGCAACCTCGATCGCCATACGTTGAAGTTCTCTGGATTTGGGGTTGGTCTTTGGTGGGAGGGGCAGGGGTTTTGGTGTGGAAGAAACGTCTCGATCGGGTAGCTGCGATCTCTGTCTCCATCGCTGTTTTAGCCCTCATTTCCTATATTTGGTTCGTCAATGGGATTTGGATACCGCTAATTCCCGCAGCGATCGTCCTGATAATTACAGCCAGGATTGTATTAATCGATCAAGCAAGTAACAACTTATACGTTCTTTTTGCTATACTGAAGAAATTCTCTTAAAATCAAACTCCTAATGATCGCTCAGACTACTAAAATCGTTCCTCTGACAGTCATTTTGGCGATTTCCAGTAACCTCTGTACCCCTACAGAACTGCCAGCAAATACTTTTTCTCCAGAGTTATTTAATCCTATTTTTGTTGCCCAAAGCAAGAGAAGAAGAATTATTTTAAAGCTACCACCAATAGATGCACCTGGTTCGCGACAGGGAGGTGCGGCAAGTCGCGGTGAATGTCCGAATGTAGAAACCCAACTGACTGCTTTGATTCCCCCTACACATACTGGTTTAAGTGCATCAAATAGTCCAACTTTCTGGTTTTACAATCCCTATACTATTCCCGCAGAATTTATTTTAATGGACGAGCGTAGAAATGAAGTTTATCGCACGACTGTATCTTTCACAGAAGAAGGAATTATTAGCATCCAATTACCCCAAAATATGACATTAAATGATGGCAGGCGATATCGCTGGACATTCTCTGTTATTTGCAATCCAAATAGCAGAGTGGATGATATTTTGGTGAGTGGAGAGGTAAAGCTCCAGTTGCCAAATTCTGAGATGCAGAGGCAGTTAGCCACAACTACAGAAGAGCGAGATCGTCTGTTAATTTATGCTGCTAATGGCTATTGGTTCGATACTTTAACAACCCTAGGCAAACAGCGCCTGAAAGAACCAGATAACCACGAGTTGCTTGCAGATTGGAACGAACTATTAGGTGAAGAAAAAATCAGATTGAATGATATTTCTTCAAAATCATTGTTAGGAGAAGCTCAAAGGAAAAATTAGAAACTATGAAATTATTTAACTTTGTTAAGACAATTGCGTTCGTGTCTTGTTTGATGTTGCTTTTAGAGTCTTTATCTAGTTCTATTTTAGTACAGCCAGTGTCAGCTAAAATTTCAAATTCTTCTAGTGAAGATACAGATGGTATTTTAAATCCATGTCGAGAGCATTTGCAAGCTAAGCAATATGAAGCAGCATTAGAGTCTTGCAGACAAGCCTTAGATATCTATCAGAAGATGAAAAATAAATTGGGAGAAGCCAAAGCTTTAATTAATTTAGGAAATGCTTACTTTTTTTTCAAATAATATATTCAAGCAATCTCTCTTTATCAACAAAGTTTAGCAATTTCTCAGGAAATAGAAAATTTAGAGTTAGAGTCTAAATCTCTCAATAATTTGGGAAATGCTTGGCTTCAGCAGGGAATTCAAAAGTTTAATAGCGGGCAAGCAGAAACAGCTTTAAAAAATTTACAAGAAGCTGAAAATATTTTTCGTCGTTCAGGAAATAGCCAAGGAGAAGGCACAGCACTCATAAATGCGGGATTAGTTTACATATATTTACAAAATACAACTCGCGGTATCGATTCCTTTAAAAGAAGTTTAGCAATTGCTCGGCAAATTAGTGATTCAGAATTGGAAAATATTTCTCAAAAAGCATTATCTTTGTTTGAAGGTAAAAATTCTCAAGAGGCTGCTGCACTTGTAAGATTGCTAAATCTATTCCAAAGTCAAAGTGAAAGTGAAAATAATTCTGAAAAAACAAAAGCTGAGCGACTTTATCAACAGGGAATACAACAATATTATCGCGGGCAATTTTCAGAAGCTTTACAATATTTTCAGCAAGCTTTAAATGGTTTTCAAAAAATAGGAGATCGCCTTATGGAAGCAGATACTTTAAATAATATTGGAATTATTTATACGAACACAAGTAAATTTACTGAAGCAATTAATTATTTAGAAAGTTCCTTGAATATATCAAAAAAAGTTAATGATTATATTCGTCAAGGACGCGCATTATTTAACTTAGGAGGAGTTTATTTGCAACAAAACAATTATCAAAAAGCTTTAACCATTTATCAACAAGTATTAGATTTATCTAAAGCTACTAAAAGTCGCGACCTGGAAGGTATGGTTCTCAATAATATTGGGGAAGTTTATCGTCGTACAAATCAGCACAAGAAAACAGAAAAATTTTATCAAACAGCTTTAGCGATTGCTAGAGAAACTCGCAATCGTTCTTTAGAAGGTAACGTTCTAAATAATATCGGCATTGTTGCTTTTGAGTTACAGCGGCATCAAGAAGCTTTAAAATTATATCAAGCAGCTTTAAATATTGCTATAGAATTAGGAAATCAAGGTGAAAAAGCTAAAATTTTAAATAACATTGCTGCTAATTATAAACAACAAGGAAAATATAAAGAAGCTTTAGAATATTTAGAGCAAGCTTTAATTAATGCTCAAAAAATTAATTCTAAAATTTTAACTAGCTCGATCTTCCGCACTCGTGGAGAAGTTTATCAAATTCAACGTCAATATAAACAAGCACTTGCTGATTTTAGACAAGCATTGACTATTGCCAAAGAAATTGAAAATAGTTCATTGGAGGCAGATATTTTAGCAAATATTGCTGGCATTTATTACAAATTAAGCCAATATCAGGAAGCATTAAAATATTACGAAGAAGCATTATCTCTGGCAGTCAAAATAGAGAGCTATGGTAATTCTTTAGGAGATCGCAATCTAAAGCGTCGTATGCTTAATGACAGGGCTTTACTACATATAGAAATTGGTCAATATCAAGAAGCTTTAGAGGCATATAAAGAGATTCTCACCATTATTGATAATGCGCCTGATAGTTATATATTGCAAAAAAACTTAGCGACTAACCTCACAAATATAGCTATTTTAATCGGAAATTTAGCAAATAATTTAAAAGCAGAAGAACTAGATAATCATAGCTTAAATTTACAGATTTCATCTAGAGAAGTATTTAATTTATCATTAGAAGCTTATAATTCAGCATTAGCAATTTTTAAAACTATTGAATATCCGATTGGTCAAGGTAGGGTATTGAATGGAATTGGTAATTTATATAGCAAAATGAATGAATATAAAACAACATTGAATTTTTATCAACAAGCTTTGGATGTTGCTGTAAAAATTGATGAACGAGAGTTGGAAGGAATTGTTCTAAATAATATTGGCTTGGCTTATCAGCAACAAGGACAGTATCAAAAAGCCTTGGAATTTTATCAGCAATCTTTAGTGTTAGCCAGGAAGATTGGAGATCGCGCTCTAGAAGGAAATACTCTCAGCAATATGGGTAGTGCTTTGTTGAAAATCGGTCACCTAAAAGAAGCAGAAAATTCCCTGCGCCAAGCGATGAATGTATATGAATCTTTGAGAGTAGAATTAGAAGACAAAGAAAAAATTTCATTGATCGATCTACAAACCGCAGTTTACAGAAATCTACAAAGAAGTTTAATTGCTCAAAACGAAACAATAGCAGCTTTAGAAATTTCCGAGCGAGGACGTGCCCGTGCGTTTGTAGAATTACTTACCCAAAATTTATCTTTACGATCTGATAACTTACTTGATATTCCTCATATCACAGTTCAACAAATTACAGAAATTACTCAAAAGCAAAATGCAACATTGGTTGAGTATTCAATTGTATCTCCCGAAGAAATATATATTTGGGTAATACAAAAAAATGGAAAAATTACTGTTCGCCACAGTCAACTCAAGTCTCTAATACCAGATATTTCTTTATCAGCTTTTGTTAGAAAAAGTCGTGAGTCTATTGTTAAAGAGGGAGCTGTTGCTAATAATAGACCTGCATCTAGAATAACTGGCAATAACAACCAGATAAGTAGCACAATTAACCAACTTGCTCCAGGTGATTTAGTCAGGCTAAACGACGATTTGCCATATTACCCAGCTAGGGAAGTAATATCTATCGATCGCCAAAATGGTATGCTGACAATCAAGCTCCCAAACTCCGATCCCATTCAACGTCCCATAGCTGATGTCGTCAAAAAAGTTGAATTTCAAAATATCCACAACCAGGAGTTACAAACACTTCATCAATTACTCATTGAACCCATCGCTGACTTACTACCAAAAGATCCAGAATCCCGTGTTATCTTCATTCCTCAAGGGGAGTTATTTCTCGTTCCTTTTCCTGCCTTGCAAGATGCCAATGGCAAATTCTTAATCGAGAAACACACTATCCTCACCGCACCATCTATTCAAGTATTAGACTCAACCCGTCAAATTCGCCAGCGAGTTACCAGTAGCGCCACAGATGTGTTGGTAGTAGGAAATCCAGTCATGCCTAAAATTGCATCAATACCGGGGAAACCTCCACAAAATTTATCTCCTCTACCAAATGCTGAAATCGAAGCTAACAACATCGCCAAACAATTCACTACTTCCGCATTAATCGGCAGCCAAGCCACAAAAGCTAATATTCTCCCCATGCTGCCCCAAGCTAAAATAATTCATCTAGCTACCCACGGAATATTCGACAACTTACGAGGATTGGGAAGCGCGATCGCCCTTACCCCCTCCGGTAGCGATGACGGTTGGCTGACCGCCGAAGAAATCTTCAACCTCAAACTCAACGCCGAATTAGTCGTTTTGAGCGCTTGCAACACCGGACAAGGACGCATTACCCAAGATGGAATCATCGGACTATCCCGTTCCTTAATTTCTGCAGGTACTCCCAGCGTTATCGTCTCCCTGTGGTCGGTTCCCGATGCTCCCACAGCCCCCTTAATGGTTGAATTTTATCGCCAGTGGCAAGAAAAGAAACTCAATAAAGCGCAAGCACTACGCCAAGCCATGCTAACAACCATGAAACAGCATCCTCAACCTAGAGACTGGGCAGCATTTACCCTCATCGGCGAAGCTGAATAAACAGTTGTGCGATTCCTTCGTGTTGTAGATGTTAAGAACTTATCAACAAAACCGCACAAAATCTCCTAAATTGTTTTAGCAACCAAAGTACACGCATCTATCTGTTTGTGATCTTAATCAAGAATCCCCTCGATTCATCGGTGGGGAGTGTCAATTTCGTTTCTCCTTTCTATCCCGTTTCATCCCACACTGACCTCGATCGGCATAGCGTGGGGATTCCCGTCTGTTTAGCTAAAAAGTTATGCAACAGTTTGTAGTGAGGACTTCAGTCCTTTCTTAAATCTTTTAGCCACTAAGGACTAAAGTCCTGACTACGAACCAGTTTTATTCTGGGTAATTCACCGGACACGATCGAATTTTTAAATTAAACCGCAGCCAACTCAGGAGTCGGGCGCTTGCTGTGGCGGATACCCTCGATCGCGCCTGCGTAATCATTCGCCTTAAACACAGCAGAACCAGCGACGATCGCATTTGCGCCCGCTTCCAGAACCTGCCAAGTATTGTTCCCCTTCAAACCGCCATCCACCTCAATCCAAGGATCGAGGCCCTTGTCGTCGCACATTTTGCGCAACTGGCGAATTTTCGGCAAAACACCCGGGATAAAACTTTGACCGCCGAAGCCGGGATTCACGCTCATAATCAGCACCAAATCGCAAAGTTCCAGCACGTACTCGATCAACTCCAAAGGCGTCGAAGGATTCAGAACCACACCAGCCATTTTGCCCAATTCCCGAATTTGGCCGAGGGTGCGGTGCAAGTGAGGCGAAGCATTATGCTCGGCGTGAACCGAAATAATGTCAGCACCAGCCTTAGCGAAGTCCTCCACGTACTTCTCCGGCTCCACAATCATCAAGTGGACATCGATCACCTTGGTAGTAACAGGGCGAATTGCTTCAACAATCAGCGGCCCGATAGTAATATTAGGAACAAAGCGACCGTCCATCACATCTACGTGAATCCAGTCAGCCCCAGCTCGATCAACAGCCTGAATCTCTTCTCCGAGACGGCTAAAATCGGCTGATAATATGGATGGAGCAATAACGATCGGTTTTTGGGATTGGGTCATGGCTAAGTCTGTTCTCCTGTGTCCTGTGCTGTATCCAGTTTATCAAAATACGGCTCTCCGGGTCGAAAAGTTGCCAACGCTCGATCGCCAGAGCCGCAGCGCCGCAAAATTTTGCCTCTGACAGACAAGTTTTGCGATCGCACCAGCCCTGCTATCCCAATTTTGGTTTAGGATATAAATTTTCCGTCCAACTAATAACTTTTGTGCAAAATCTGACCTTCTGCAAATTTTGAGTAGCGAATTATGAAAAATAGAGATCCCTTAGACAATCCTGAACTCGATCGTGCAAGTCTGTTTGTATTAATGATCCCAGTCATCGGCTTTTTCCCCGCCCTGTGGACTCTTTACCGTCGTCAGGGCAGCCCCGAACGCAAAGCCGTCAGCCGCTTGGCAATTGCCCTTGCTTTTAGTTGGCTTTTAGGACATATTCTTTTAGAAGCTGGAGCGATTTCTGCGGAATCTCCGACACTTCCCATGTTATTAATGAGTAGCCTGCTGACAACCAGCTATTTCATCGTTGCTGTGGGACTGATGGTTCGCCTCTGGAAGCGTCAACCGCTATGGTTGCCCGGAATTAGCCGCGTAGCCGAGCAAGTGGTGGGCAAACATTTATCATAATTTAGGGTTCTTTTAAGCCCCTACCCTCTTGATTGAGTGCGTCTTCAGCTTGATACTACATATTGCCATTATCTTTTTTATTTCTGTTGTGTGTGAGGAAGCCAGTGCCAGCTCAAAAAATTCCTAATCAAGACCCTATCCAACAATCAACTGCTCAACCTTCAACCAAAAAATCGAACCAGCCCCATCGAGGCCGTTGGCTGGGTTTTGGTTTTGGTTTGGCGGGAGTAGCCATGCTCTCAGCCACAGCCGGAGCGTTGCTAGCCGTCTCCCTTTCGACAACGCCACTTCAGCAACAAAAGTTGAGCCCTGAAGAAGCGGCGGTATTTTCTCAAGGCGACATGGCAAAGCTCAGCATGAAGATGCCGGAGCTGACTCGCCCAGTTAATATTTTAGTTTTAGGACTTAAAGTTCTGAGTTCAGACCTCAACGGCCATCCCGATAAGGAGCAGGGATACGATGTCTGGCAAAACTCTTTCAAGGGGTTAACCGATACCATGCTGTTGGTTAGGTTTGACCCTCAAAATAAAAAGTTAAGCGTGCTTTCCATTCCGCGAGACACCCGCACCTATGTTGAAGGCAGGGGTGTCGTGAAAATCAACGAAGCCAATTACTACGGCGGCCCGGCTTCGTCAGCCAAGTCAGTCAGCGGACTCTTAGGCGGCGTGGGAATTGACCGCTATGTCACAGTCAATATTCAAGGCATAAAAAGCTTGGTAGATGCACTTGGTGGCATTACTATTAATGTCCCTAAAGACATGAAGTATACCGATGAAAGCCAGCATTTATATATAGATTTAAAAGCTGGCAAGCAGAACCTCAACGGCGAACAAATCGTGCAATATTTGCTTTACCGGCACGACGATTTGGGGGATATCGGGCGGGTGCAGCGGCAACAATTGTTGATGCGGGCTTTTGTGGAACAGGAAGTTAATGTAGGTTTACTGTCTCGACTACCGAAGATTTTATCGGTGATTCAGTCTCACCTTGACACAAATTTGAGTATTGAAGAATTGGTGGCTTTGGCTGGTTTTGCTACTAAAACCGATCGCGCTGGCGTGCAGATGTTGATGGTTCCCGGCAGGTTCAGCGATTCTAAGGATTACAAGGCTAGTTTTTGGTTGCCAGACCAAGATGCCATCGAAACTCTGGTGGCGAAACATTTTGACTTCGGCCAAAATACTTGGCAAATTGAAAATGTTGATGCGACTTTTCTGAAGGTGGCGATTCAAGATAGTACCGGAGATCCATCGGCTGTTGAAGATTTTGTCAATACTCTGACTCGCGCTGGCTATCGGAATGTTCAGGTTTATAAAGCTTGGCCCGAACCGCTGGAGGTAACTACTCTAGTAGCTCAAGACGGCGATGTTAAAGGTGCTGAAGCGATTCGCCAGTTTTTGGGCTTTGGAGATGTGCTGGTTGAGAGTACCGGTTCTTTGCAGTCGGACGTGACAATCAGATTGGGTCAGGATTGGCTGAGCAAAAAAAATCTGTCTGGCCGGGAATTTAAGTCTTTTTAAACTGGGTTTTAACCGCGGTATTTGTAGGGACACAGCATTGCTGTGTCCTCTTCTTTTCTGTGGGTAGAGATGGAGGCGATCGCTTTTTTGGCGATTTACTCATACAATCCTGGACGCACTAATCCTCAGCAACCCGGTTGATTCGTAGATTTCTAATTACCAAACCAAGATTTTTCCGTATAAACCGGGTTTATGAGCTAGGACTTGCAGACTCGGATGCCTGGAAGGTTTTTTACCGGGATTAAAGGCTATAACACAGTCTTTTCCTAAAAAAACCCGGTTTCTGCGCCATTCCTATGATACTATCTTTTTTGGTGATGATGAATCACGATCGCAATACCGATACTTCCCTCCCCAACCATAACTGAAACAATAATCAACGAGGGAAAGCTTAAGATATTTTATAAAGGTAGGGTTGATGAAAAACGGTCCTAAAATAGACCGACAGCGCGAACATCAAGCAAATGAACGCACGTTTATTGGGCTCTCTGGAACTTACGGTGATATTTTTATCTAATTAGAAAAGCAAGCTAATACACGATCTCGAAAATTGTCAAAATTAGAAAAGCCATATCCTTGTCGCATAATCAACTTAATTCGATTATTTATCCCCTCCATCACT
>NZ_JANMZH010000243.1:0-9643 GCF_031383065.1 Microcoleus sp. OTE_8_concoct_300
TGGAACTCAAAGAAGTCCCGAACAATTTTTTTTCAACAATAAAGGAACAAATGGAGTCATATTTTAATTGGGTCAACAGGTAAAAGATGAGTAATTTTACTCATTGACAATAGTGCTTTTAGCTTAACTTGTGACTAATGGTGTAGGATTGGTTTCAACCGCCTAGTAGAAAAGGGGTTTTAAACTATTAAGCATCGACCATCCAAGCAATACACTGTTGCATTTGCTCGCGCATTGTTTCTCGATCGGCATAATACCTGCGACCGTGTCCCGGCAACACCCATTCAAAGTCATAATTAGCCAAATTCTGCATAGATTTGATTTGTTCTGGCCAAGAATACCAACAGGCGTTGCGAAAGCCAACTAGCTGCTGCAAACTTTCCGACCAAGCAAGATGATCGCCGCTGAACAAAAACTTGTTATTGTAAAGCAAAACTGTGTGACCTTTCGTGTGGCCGGGAACAGGTATAATCAACAAGTCATCTGCTATTTGATGCGGTTCGCTGCGCGACAATTTAATTTCTACACTGCGAGTATCAGCGTTAATTTCGTCAGCATGGAGAATGCGATCGCACCCAAAATGGTCGTGGTATTGTTGATGATCTGCCACATCGTCGCGGTGAGTCAAGTACATATAGCGAATGCCGCCCATTGCTTCTATGTTTTTGACTAGCGGCGGCACAAAACGGGGAGAATCAACTAAAACATTGCCATCGGGACGGACAATTAAATAGCTGGCCGCGGCGTAGGATTTCTCTGAGTGGTAGCCGCAGTGATAGACATTTTCTGCTACGAGTGCGGGCAAATTTTGCTGAACTTCTTTGATGTTTTTCGGTTTTTCAACAGTGCCGATCGAACTTGTGGGACAAGACAAAAGAGCCGCCAGCGCTCGCCTTTCTTCCATCTCGTTAGTTGGCTGGTGGTAAACAGCAGACTGTTCTCCCTCTTGAGTAAATACTTCAGGTGCCATCCACCGACAAGTATCGCAGTCAATGCAGGTAGTGTCTACATAAAAGTTACCGCTGATATTTTCAGTACGCCTCCGATTAATGTTAGCCATTTTTCTACCTCTTAATAACCAATATAAATTATGGTAACTTAGTAGAATTACTACGACATCCCGCCGGGGGCTTAAACCCCGTCTCACAGCACAAGTCGGTTAAAACTCACATCTTGCACCATTCTCAATAATCCTTTTATGAACAGGCAAGATGCCTATTCCACAAGAAAATTTATCTTTTGTGGAACAGGCCGGAAAGCCTGTTGCTGACAATGGTGCAAGATCTCAGTTAAAACCGATTAATAGTTACTCGCTATTTATTGACAGTAGCTGAGTATTAGTCCTATGCAAGAGGACTTTCACTTTGAGGCAGGGGTTTAAGCCCCTGCCGGACTCTTGCTTCTGCGTGCAATATCTAACTTTCAATCAACAATTCTACTACTGCTTCTGGGCCGCTGGAAAATCACCCGCTTTCACCGCCACAGTAACAGGTTGTCCGCCGCGGCTCAATTCAAGCTGCAGATCGCTGCCCACTGTACTTTTCTCGACAATTTGCTGTACGCTGCCAGCATCGCTGACTTCTGCACCGTTGATTTTCTTGATGACATCGGCAACGCGGACTCCAGCTTGTGCCGCCGGAGAATCTTTGGCAATTCCCAAAACTAACACGCCTTTATCTTCAGTCAGCCTCAATTTGGGGTTGGGATTTTTATTGAATTCTGCCTTGATTTCGGGAGTAATGCTCAACATCCGAACGCCGAGATAAGGATGTGCGGCTTTTCCTGTTGTTACTAATTGGCTGGCAATTTGTTGTGCTCGATCGATCGGAATAGCAAAACCCAATCCTTGAGCGCCTTGAATAATCGCCGTATTCATGCCGATAACTTGACCGCGCTGGTTCAGCAGCGGGCCGCCAGAATTGCCAGGATTGATCGCAGCGTCGGTTTGAATAAAGCTGACGCGCTTGTCGGGAACGCCGACATCGGCGCTAGAACGACCTGTAGCGCTAATAATGCCCACAGTCACAGTATTGTCCAAACCGAGGGGATTACCGATCGCGATCGCCCATTCTCCCGGCTGTAACTCTTCAGATTTGCCCAAACTCACCACAGGCAAATTGTTAGCTTCAACTTTAATAACAGCCACATCAGTAACTGTATCTACGCCTAAAACTTTGCCGACAAATTCGCGGCCATCCTTCAGTTTTACCGTCACCGTATCGGCGCCATCAACAACGTGAGCGTTAGTCAAAATGCGGCCGTCGGAACCAAAAACAAAACCCGAACCAGAACCCCTTTCTACCCGATTTCCCGGTTGAATGGGAGATTCCGAACCGAAGAAGCGCCGGAATTCCTCGGGGATCTCATCTGGAACTTGGTTCTTCACCGTCCGAGACGAATTGATCCGCACCACTGCTGGGCCGACTTCCTGCACTACTTTAGTGACAAAATTAGAGTCTTGAGAGGGCAGTATATTTGCAGGCAATGCTGAGATTGGCGCTGCACTTGCCGGTTCAGCTTTGATAGCGTTAGAACTTCCAGGAACTTGAGAAGTTAGGGCGTTGCACCCAACAGTTGCGGTGGAACCGAGCAAAACAAGGGATAAAAAAGCCAGTTTTTTCGGCAAGGAAAAACGGCGAGAACGCACAGTTGTAGCAGGCATATTTTTGGTTGACATAGTATTGATTTGGTGGTAGTTAGAGCGAGAGTTATAATTAGGGTTTTGCATTTTTAGCACTTACTGGAATTAAGTTAGAACTAAAGGCTGTTTAATTTTAATTCAAGCATTTGTGATATCTGCTTGACTGGTGGGGTTTACCCTACCTGGTGGGGTAGAAACCCGACACTCGCAGGCCTATTTTGGATTCCAGCTTTTGAGTGCGATCGAACTGGACCTGCACTGGCGAATTGTCGCCTGAGTGCGATAATACAAACTACGGTAGCCAGCCAGGATATTCCGCATTTCCCGCGAAATTGTGACAGGATTGATATCCGAAGTCAACAACAGTCCTGGACTCACAAAAACCCGGTTAAGAGTCAAAATCTTCCTTGTGAGCGATCGACGTTAACGTAGAAACGGGGTTTTTGACCCTGCCTGCATCCAGCACAGCAGCTAAAGCACCCGGAAAGCCTAAACCTAAAGTCGAAGTAAAAAACCTGTAAAGCCTCAATCTAAAGTACCAACTAAACCTCAGTCAAAATAGTCGGCAAAAACTCACTTAAAATTTGACATTTTAACTGAGCTGGCAATTTTATTGCTCCGCAGGTTCAATGGAACTAACCGAATCAATTTCCTGGGACTTGTTGCTCAAAGTTTCCAAAGTATCAACAGTATTCTTAATAAAACCTGCCATCGGCACAGCAACTATCAAACCTGCTACTCCCGCCACCTTAGCCCCCACCAGCAGCGACACTAAAATCCACACGGGATTGAGACCGATAAAACCGCCTAATAACCGAGGAGCAACCCCGCTTTCAATTACTTGCTCAATTACTGTAGCGACAGCTAAAACTGTCACGCCGAGCCAAAAGTTGTTTAATGTGATCAGCAAACTGACAATGCAAATACTGAAAGGTGCCCCGAAGGGAATCATGGTCATTACACCCACACCCAAACCGAACAGCAGTCCGAAAGGAACTCGCAAAATTAAAAAAGCAACAGTTATCGACAGTCCCATCAAACCCGCCAAAGTTGCTTGCCCGACGAAGTAGTTGTGGAAGCTTCGCGCCAGCAATTCTCGCAATTGAAGGTTCAGCTTGGAGGGAAACCACTTAAACAAGCCTTCCCACACGCGCTCGCCGTGCAAGAGCAAGTAGAATGTCACGACTATTGTCAGGAGGAAATTCAACAGACTGTCTGCAGCACCCAAGCCAAATTTGAGAATTTCGCCAGTGAGAGACTGCAATTGAGCTGAAAGTCTCTCGCTCAATTGGGTAGTCAAACCCCTGACATCAATGCGGAGATTGCGATTTTCCGCCCACTTGTGGAACGCTTCAATCTGTTCTGTGCCAGAAACTATCCAAGTCGGCAGTCGGGTGGCGAGTTCAGTGATTTGGTTTAGCAGAATGGGAGCCAGAGTCAGACCTAAAACCACCAATACCAGTAAAGTCAAAAACAATACCCACAAAACTGCTCGAGCGCGCTTCAGCCCGTATCTGCGCATAAAGCGCACTGGATAATCCAGCAAAAAAGACAGCACTGTAGCCACTACCAAAACTGTAATCAGGGCGCGAAAATATTCAAAGACTAGGAGGGCTAACCAGCAGTTGAGTACCGCTAGGGGAAATACCAGTCCGTAAGTCAACCACTGCGGAAGTTGAGTGAAACGTCTCATCTAAGTTAACCGAGTTAAAATTTGAGATGCAAGATGTGAGATTGACAATGCTATTCGCCCTTCTCCGTTAACCATTTTATGTGGCATTTATTTATACCCGACTGCTTAAAATTCCCAGTTGCTCGACTAGCAGGGGAAATTGGGTTGCTGGCAGGGATAGCCTGCCACAACCATGTTATATCCTTTCCGCTGGTATGGATATATTACCTGCGAAAATATTTTTTTTTCTGTTGGCACGGCAGCGGTTGGCAGCTCGTGATTCAACGTTTTTCCCCGTGCCGTTCGAGAGCTAATTGAAGTAAACGATCTACTAATTCGGGGAAAGAAATGCCGTCCACTGCCCACATTTGCGGATACATACTGGTAGCTGTAAATCCAGGGAAAGTGTTGATTTCGTTAATCAAAACTTCTCCGGTTGATTCAATGTAGAAAAAATCTACTCGCGCTAAACCGGCTGCGTCTACAGCCAAAAAGGCTTGCACTGCCATTTCTTGGATTTGCGAGGCGATCGCACCGCTAACTTTTGCCGGAATTGACCAGTCGGCTTGTCCCTCAGTATATTTAGTTTCGTAGTCGTAGAAATCGCTTTGAAAAGTAATTTCTCCCACAGTTGAAGCTTTGGGATTATCGTTGCCTAAAACTGCACATTCTAATTCTCTAGCAACCACACCCGCTTCGACAATTATCCGCCTGTCGTAGCTGGCAGCGCTATCGAGAGCTGCTTCTAACTCAGCGCGCGATCGAGCTTTAGAAATTCCCACAGACGAACCCAAATTCGCCGGTTTAACAAAGCAAGGATAGCCCAAAGTCGCTTCAATTTTGTCGCACAGTTTGGGGAAAACACAAGGATTAGACCAGATTTCGGAACGGTTGACAGCAATGTATTTTACCTGCGGCAAACCAGCGTGAGCAAAAGCCATTTTCATCGCAATTTTATCCATTCCCAGCGCCGAACCTAAAACCCCCGAACCGACAAAAGGAACTTGCATTAATTTCAGCAATCCTTGCACCGTACCATCTTCACCGTTTGGCCCGTGCAAAACAGGGAACCAAACCTCTACGGAATTAAAATTAGGAAACTGTCCAGACGCGGGAGAGTCATCTTGTCCTGGTTGTTCCTCTATTTCCAGAGGTTTTCCGGTGGCTAAGACTTGTTGAGGTAATGTTCCCGACAGCCAGCGGCCGTTTTTTTGGATATAAAAGGGCAGAACTTCGTATTTAGAGGCATTTTCGTCAGCAGCGAGGGCACGGGCGATCGCCCGCGCCGAACTAATTGAGACTTCGTGTTCGCCCGATCGCCCCCCGAACAATAGCCCGATCCGCATCTTTGTCATTTTTCAATACTCCTAGGACTTTTCGACAAATATACACGCAGTTAGCGCAGCTAAGCAGAGACGAACCGCTTTAAGACTATTTATCTCCTCTGTTCCACTCTTCCTCTGTGCACTCTGCGCTCTCTGCGGTAAAAATCCCCCTCCCGCCTGTCAAAAGCCTCAATTCCCCCCCGGTCATTTTCAGTTAAACCCTCGCCAGAATCCACAGCAAACACCCACAGTTAGTCAAAAATTGCATCCCCCAAACAGCTTAAAATCTCATCATTTACCTCAGCATTGGGTTCCCAATTTCTTGCTCTGACTTAAACAGTTTATTTCCTTCATCGTCCTTCAGGGCAGCCAGATATTCCCGGAGTGAACAGAAACGCTCAATACTCCAGTCATCCTCCGTTGTCGGAATAGTTGTTAGCAGCAAAAGGCGAATTGCTTTCTTCAGAATTTGCGCCCCATATTAAATTACTTCTTTCCACAAATCTAGTTGGGATTTGACCAGCCTACAATTTCTGTTTTGAGTATTGAGTTTGCCAACATTATTTGTAGGAATTCAACTCAAAACTCAAACCTCAAAACTATTCCAGCATTTCTCCTGTCAAACTAAAAGCGCGAATATCTGTAATTTTAACCGGCACAATTTTACCCGCCAATTCAGCAATATCGCCCTTAAAAAATGTGAGACGATTGCCGCGAGTGCGTCCCATCACCTGAGTTGAATCTTTGAGATTTTGGACTTCCACCAAAACCTCTTCAGTACGTCCGAAATAGCGCTGCGATCGTTCCATCGCCGTTGTTGTCACCACATGATTGATTCGTTGCAGGCGATCGGCTTTCACCTCCTCACTCAACTGATTTTCCCACAAAGCCGCCGGTGTTCCCGGGCGAGGCGAGTAAGCAGCAGTATTCACCAAATCGAAACCAACATCTTCGATCAACTTCAAAGTCTTCTCAAACTGCGCTTCCGTCTCCCCGGGAAAACCCACAATTGCGTCTGCCGTAATCGAAGCATCCGGCATATAACGGCGAATTGTATCAATAATCCGGCGGTATTTCTCCTGAGTATAACCCCTAGACATCGCCTTCAAAATATCATTATCTCCCGACTGAAAAGGAATGTGAAAATGTTCGCAAACCTGGGGTAATTCCGCACAAGCCTTAATCAATCTTTCCGTAAAATAGCGCGGGTGGCTAGTAGCAAATCTGAGGCGATCGACACCAGGCACATCCTGCAAAAAATAAAGCAAATCCGTCAAAGTATGCTGGTTGCTGCCGCCCGGTTTTGTCCCCGGCAAATCCCGTCCGTAAGCATCAATATTTTGCCCCAACAAAGTCACCTCCTTGTAACCTTGGCGGCCCAAATCCTCCATTTCCGCGCGAATTGCCTCCGGCATTCGCGACTGTTCAACCCCGCGAACATTCGGGACAACACAATAAGTGCAGCGTTCATTGCAGCCGTAAATTACATTCACCCAAGCAGTCACCTTGCTATCGCGGCGCGGCTTAGTAATATCCTCCATAATCTCAACAGCTTCAGTCGCCACAACTTGATTGCCCTCAAAAACTTGTTCCAGCAAATCTTCAAGTCTGTTAGCGTGTTGCGGGCCCATTACTAAGTCTAATTCCGGCACTCTCCGCAGCAGCGCTTCACCTTCCTGCTGCGCCACGCATCCAGCTACAATTAAAGTTAAACCCGGTTCTTGGCGCTTGC
This sequence comes from Microcoleus sp. OTE_8_concoct_300, assembly GCF_031383065.1. Lineage (NCBI taxonomy): Bacteria > Bacillati > Cyanobacteriota > Cyanophyceae > Oscillatoriales > Microcoleaceae > Microcoleus > Microcoleus sp. OTE_8_concoct_300. Next base: position 7,371 of record NZ_JANMZH010000243.1, read on the forward strand.
GATGAGCTTGCCTGCCGAGGTTAGAATAAACTCTTTGTTCGGCATTGTCGCGAATCGTGCAAGTATTGTAGAGAATCAAGCTAGCTTCGTTCGGGTCTTCCGAGAACTCAAAGCCCATATTTTCCAGAATGCCGGCCATCCGTTCCGAGTCGGCTTTATTCATCTGGCATCCGAAAGTAGTGATGTGATAGCGGCGGGGTTTAACGGTCATGGCGAATTGCAGGCAATAAAAAATATAGGTTTTCAACCTTAACAATTTATTATAACACTTCTGTGTTAAACGAGATACGTCTGGTAATTGGGAATTTTAGTAATTGTAGGGTGCGCAATGCGCACTTTATCGCTACAAATAGTTTTAGATACCCGATAACTTCTGCGAAGTCTGGGATCTGGCTATTTGGTTTTTTTAGTTATATAAAAACTGTAAAATTGTTTTTGCAATACCTTGTGCAGCCAAATAAGGAACCCCATTTCCAACAGTTTTAAACATATTAGTCAATGTCATCTTAGCCGGCAATGCAAAGTCTTTTGGCAGTGACTGAACAGCCAGTGTTTCTGCAACAGAAAGCCTGCGAACTTTGTAAGGGTGCAAGTGAACTTCGTTATTGCCGTAACAAGCTGTCGGTGAATAACGCCATCGGTGTAATCGCTTGAAAGATTTTTTTGAATCATCTCCTTCATCAACGGAAGCAAACCGCTTAAGGCCAGCTTTGGGTTTGAAATAGTGTTTGGCATTGGGATGGTTGAGAACGTGATTTTTTTGGAACCAAAACTCAACCGTTAACTCTTGGGGAATGCCATCAGGACAAGGCAAGAAACCATCGCCTGCAAAGGCATTTATATCCGGCCAAGGATTAGAAAAAACTTCGGATTTGGGATATAAGATCTGACTATGCCAAGGAAATAAACTTTCGGGTAACATTGGGCTTTTTTGATCTATATAAATTCCCATGTTTTTGACAAGAATTTTTCTAAAGCCAATCAAAATAATTCTGTCTCTATCTTGTGGAACACCATATTCTATCGCATTAATTAAACGTTCGACAAAAACGTATCCCGAATCAGCCAATTGATGTTTGAGTTCGTCGTAAAAAGCTTTATGTTTTTTGGTTCTCCACAAACCTTTGACATTTTCAAATAAAAAAAAATCCGGCTGCTGCTGGCAAATCAATTCTATGTATGAAGCTGAAAGTTGACCTTTATCTCCTTCTTGACCCCGGTTTTTGCCACCAATAGAAAAGTCAGGACAAGGCGGCCCCGCGATAAATCCCACAATATCGTGATGCTTGCGGGCATCCTGCATCAATTCCCGCAGGCGAAAAGCTGGTTCTCCCGCTACAAGTCGAGTTACATCTGCTTCCTCTCCTTCGCAATATCCGTATTCTGGTAGCGGCAAATTCAGGCACTGCCGAGAATAGCGGTATGCTTGCATGAAAGGTGGGAAAATTTCATTGACATACGCTACATTAAAGCCGATCGACTCAAAACCCAGATCGAGCAAGCCTGAACCAGAAAAAAATGAGAATATACAAGGAGGACGGTGCATTGAAGGATGCCGGCAATTTTGACCTTAGCTTACTATAAATTATGTCGGGTGCCGAGGGAGCGGTACACCTTACTATAAATTCTGTTGGCAATTGGGCAGGGGGAATTGGGAATTGGGAATTGGGAATTGGGAATTGGGAATTGGTAGAATGGCCGGGGCGGGTTTATGAGATTATTGGTTTGAGGCGATTATTGTTGGTAAAAACCGCCCCTACAGGTATTATTACAACCATTGACCGCCTCGGAAACGCCAGTAGGGAAAGAAAATCCGCATCAGTGTTTGCGACGCCAGATAAATAGCCAGCCACACTAAACTATAATGCAAAGCAAAAGCTCCCAAGTCAAAATCTTGTCTAGGTATCCCGGGTAAACCGATAATTTTGATTAAAAATAACACAAAAAGTGCTTCCCAAATCCCAGCAAGCAATTGAAACGCGCCGGGCCAATCTCGATCCCAGCGGAACTGCTGGATCGAAATATATAAAGCATCCCAGCCGATGCCAAAAATCGCTACATACCCTAAAATCCAGAAAAAAATTGAGCCTGATTGGGAGGTAATTAAACCAAGAAAAAAGGGCAGCGTTACTAAAACGCCTACGGTTGAAAATAGCAATAACCGAGTTTGCCAGCGGCCGAATAAGGTGGGAGTCATGCGATTTTAGATTTTAGATTTTAGATTGAATGGGAAGGTGGTTCGATTTTAGATTTTAGATTTTAGATTTTAGATT
>NZ_JANMZH010000274.1:0-1230 GCF_031383065.1 Microcoleus sp. OTE_8_concoct_300
GAACCGAGCATTTGTTCCTTTACCAACGGTTCGGTGATACGCTGAAGTCGGTTCGTATCCAAAGCATAAGTCATCGGCACAATCAAATCTACAATGCCTTGACGAGCCCAAACTTCCCAATTTTGCTGAATTTTGTAAATCCGCTGACTTTCCGGGTGCGGAAACACGGCCACCGACAGAATAGTGCGCGGATAATTTGAGCGCAAAAGCTGAGAAACTTCAGCTACAAAAGTATTAATTTGATTAGTTTTAAACTCAACCCACTGTCGCCACAAACTGCCGGAACTCGGCGAAATATTCACCGGATCTGCACCAGTCAACTGCTTAAATTGCTGCCTCGCCGCCATACCGTAACCGTAAGTAAAACCCGCATTGTCATCTTGAAAAGGATAGCGAATATAGTCTAATTGCACTCCATCTACTTTGTAGTTATTGGCAATTTCGCTGACAATTCGCAGTAAATAATTACGCGCTTCGGGGTTCGCGGGATCGAGATAAAATTTACCATCGTTAGGATGTTGTGTGCGTCCTTTATTGTCAATATTTGCCCAATCTGGATGAGCGGAAAGCACAGGGCCTGGATAAGAACTAGGCTTGCCAATTAAAGTATTGTGGCGCTTATTTCCTGTGGCAAAAACCCAAACCCAAGCGTGCAGTTCCATGCCTCGCTCGTGAGCTAATTTAACGGCAGATGCCAGGGGGTCCCAGCCAACAGTCAGGGGATTTTGTTGGGGTGCAACTTGACTGGGATAAATCGTATATCCGGCATTCAATGTTTCAAAGAAAACGGTGTTGATACCGGCGGCGGCGAGCCGATCGAACACGGAGGCCAAACCTTGTTGTGATCGCGCTGCGACGATCGTACCGCGATCGAGCCAAACCGCGCGAATTTCCGCCCCAACCCGCTGCCCTTCCTGGGGGTAATTTTGCCACAGCAACTGCCGCGCCTGCACCCACTGCTGTCTAGCTTCCGCGTACTTTTGCTCTTGCAGAAGTTGGTCGAAAGTTTGCAAAACCTGCCGCGCAGAGGTGATCGCCCGCACCGTTGATCCTTGCAGAACAGGCGGGCGGCTGGCTGCCGGGCCGCCGACACTGTTGCTTGCCGCTACCAGTTGAGGGGGGGTAGCAGCATTGAGATTAACAGGCGTATTAGCTGAATTAGCTGCTGTCAGGGCGCTTTCAAACCTGCCGAGGAGGTTGGTGAGTTCTTGGCGCATCAAGTACGCTTCA
>NZ_JANMZH010000319.1:0-17118 GCF_031383065.1 Microcoleus sp. OTE_8_concoct_300
TTATGTTATAATTTAATTGGTTGAAATACCCACCTAAGATTGCAGCGATATATACTCATTTTGAGTTGAAACCGGGACTGATCCAGTAATAGGGAAAGACTGAAGGGCAATGGTTAAAATCCAACCTGGAAGCAAAATAAAGTATTGTTAATGTTTTTCAAACAAAACGATACATATAGTCGGGATAGGGCATTGCCACGACTTAAAATGAACATGGAGACTGAGTAAAACTACTTCGGTAGTATTGGTCGATGAAGTGTTAAGAATCCCTTCGCCTTTAGGCAGGGGAGTATGTCAAGAACGTGATGTTCTCCTCTCATACTACGGACAATTTTTGGTTAAGTCAAGTTAACCATAGGAATTCTGAAATCGGTGCAGTGAATGAGTAGTGTGGGGGAAAAACTCAAACAGCGACGCCAATCGCTGTCTTTGACGCAGCAGCAAGTTGCGGATGTATTGGGCGTGACTGTAACCACTGTGAAAAATTGGGAAGCGGGCAGACATATTCCAAAACTCTATCTCGAACAGACGAAAGCATTGTGCGAGCTCCTGAAGCTGTCCTTAGACGATTTGGTAGATTAACCAAGCAAACTAAGCAATAGCCAAAGTAACTGCGATCGCACCTATTCCATATCTAATCAAAAAGTGCGATCGTCTCTTCTCTTCCTCTCTTAAAAAAGAATGCCAGTATTGTGCAGCGGCGATTGATTGAGAAAAGTGCAAGATCCGGACTTACGCATGACCTCCCGATATGGTGTTTGGTCGGGGTAATCCTCCGGTGGTTGCCCCTACATGATAACTGCGGGTCTTGTACCATGAAGTAGTTCCTAGAAATTCACACATTTCTCTCTATGTAAAACCTCTATTTAAAAACATCTTTCGTCTTTTAAAGCACCAATATTGCGGTCAAATAAACGGCTGCGTGCAGGCCTAAAATTCCCCAATTCCGAGCTAAGTTTTGCCAAGTCGGTTCCTAGACTGCGCTCTTATCGAATAAGTGCGGTAAGATTGTGCGATCGGGCAATCTTACCGCACTTTTCTCAACCCTTTATGTAATAATCCCGCGTTCCCTTCGCATTCATCGCTTCTCCGAGTCGATTTAACCCGTACACGTAAGCAGCAGTTCTCATGGAAACTGACAATTCCTGAGATTTTCTCCAAATTGCCTCAGTTTCTTCGACCATTTTATGCTTCAACCGCTGATTGACTTCCTCCAGCGTCCAATAAAGCCCGCTGCGATTTTGCACCCACTCAAAATAACTAACCGTTACGCCTCCGGCATTGACTAAAATATCAGGGATTACCTGAATTCCCCTCGCTTCTAAAATCAAATCCGCAGCAGAATCAATCGGCCCGTTAGCTACTTCAAAAATAAACTTAGCCTTAACATCATTAACATTTGCTTCAGTTATTTGATTCTCCAAAGCTGCTGGAACTAGCACATCTACATCTAATGCTAAAAGTTGCTCATTTGTCAAGATTTCGTGTTCGATAATATTGCAAACCGAACCTTCACAGTAAAGAGCTTTGATACCTTTGTTAGAGTTTTTAAAGCCTCGAATACTGGGGATATCCAGCCCTTGTTTAGCATAAATTCCCCCTTGGGAATCGCTGACAGCAACAACTTTGTAACCTACTTTCCAGAGCAGTTCTGCTATTTCTGCACCGGCATTACCAAAACCTTGTACTGCTACAGTTGTATCTTGAGGATTTAGCTCAAATTTGGGTAGAAGAGTTTGTACTACAAAAAAAGCACCCATTGCTGTGGCCGTATCTCTGCCCAAGCTGCCGCCGATTGTCACTGGTTTTCCAGTCACCACTGCTGGAGAAAGCTGCCGCTTAATAATATTGTACTGATCCATCATCCAACCCATAATCATGGGATTGGTGTAGACATCCGGCGCGGGAATATCGACATCCGGGCCGATGAAATCTGCGATCGCATCGACATAGCCCCGGCTCAACCGTTCCAATTCCAGTTTTGACAATTCCTTGGGATTGAGAGTAATTCCCCCCTTGGCTCCTCCAAAGGGCAAGTTCAAAACTGCACATTTAAACGTCATCCAAAATGCTAAGGATTGGACTTCATCAAGGGATACTTCCGGATGATAGCGCACTCCTCCCTTAGACGGGCCTCTGGTATTGTCGTAGCGCACCCGATAACCTTGAAAAATTCTGAGGGAACCGTCGTCCATCCGCACGGGAATCGATACAATTAAACTGGATTTGGGGTGTTTCAGCCGTTCAATAGTATCCTCGGAAAGCGACACATATTTTAAGGCTCGTTCTAATCGGCGACTGGCATCGGCAAATAATGAATCAGACATAATAAGATGAAGGAAGAGGTTCGAGGTAAGAAGAAAGACAGGAGAAGAATTTTGACACGGATACCCGGATTAATTATTGAGTGTCCGTCAGATTTTGAAGTCAGAGGGAAAGGGAAGAAGGAAGAATAGCTGACATCTTAAATTTAAGTATCTCGGCTGACCTACTGGTTTTCCTATACATTTTAATTTAATCACAATCCAGGTTGAATTCTGTCAACACTCAACAGTCAACAGTCCACACACTGCGAGAGTGTCGATCGACTTTTCGAGCAGTGCCAAACAGCGAATAAGCAGATACACTTACAATAGAGGGTGATATTTAAGCTCAAGCAGCAATTTGAGTTCGTGAGATCAAATCAGTGCCAGCCATCAGGGGAATTAAATTTTGAAATAGATCGAGGCTTTAGCTAACGTTATCCACTCAATTATTATTATGGTTGGACTCCTAGCCGGGCTCTCGGCGTCTGCGGCAGGAGGTATGAGAATTGCCCTGCCCCTGCTGTTAATTGGTTTGCTGCGGATTGACAAACTTTGGTCGGAAATACCTTTATTGTCTGGGGTTCACCCCCAAGTGGTGCTCACCATCTTGGTGAGTTGGTCGCTGTTAGAGTTATTTGCTTCTAAAACCTTTGTGGGACAGCGGGTGCTGCAAATTGTGCAAATTATTTTCAGTCCCATTGTAGGAGCAATTATGGGAATTGCGATCGCTCAGGTAAGTTCGATCGACGAAATTATTGCTCACCCTTGGATGCTGTGGATTATTGGTGTTGTCGGAGGTTTGTTGGCTTTAGTGCTGCAACTGGTACAAGCAGGATGGCTTTACCGGCTGCGGGGTTTGCCGATTTGGGTGATTTTCCTCCAAGATGTTCTGTGCATTTCCTTGGTGTTGTTTGCCTTTGACGCCCCCCGGCAGGGAGGGTTAGTTGCTATGATGCTGCTGTGGCTGGCAATTCGCAGTTCTAAAGAGTGGTATCGCTGGTACAGAAGTCAGGGAATACCGGGCGATAGGGGAAATCCTCGCCGCGGCAAGCGCGATCCTAATTAATTAGTGATTAGTTATGGGTGATTAGTCCTATCGTTTACGGTTGTTTCGGAATGATTTAACCGCAGAGGGCGCAGAGGGCGCAGAGGAAGATAAGAGAGAGATGAATAATTCCGATCCCAACGGATTTGATATCATTAGTCATTTGTAACAACGGTCAACTGTCAACGGTCAACTGTCAACTGTCAACTGTCAATTTAAAGCAATCCGATCGAGTGTAGCGGGCCCTGACCCGTAATTAACTCCAGCAATAGTGCCACAAAACCAATCATCGCCACACGACCGTTCCAAACTTCCGCCCCCGTGGTCAAACCCCACTCCCACTGCTCTTGAGGGTACATCTTAACTTTCTTGGAAGGGCGTATAACATCAGAGAATTTAACATTGGGAGATTCTATCGACTCGATGACTAAATCGGCCAAGGCTTCAATAAACACCGGATGAGTATTCAGGGCGGGCACTCGGTAGAAATTCTCAATCCCCGATTCTTCTGCTAATTCTCGATACTCCATGTCAATTTCTTGTAGAGTCTCGATGTGTTCGGAAACGAAACTAATTGGAACTACCAACAAATCTTGGACTCCATTTTCTGCCAATTCGGTTATGGCGTCTTCGGTGTAAGGCTTGAGCCATTCTACCGGGCCAACCCGACTTTGATAAGCTAGAGTGTGTTCGTTCGATCGATCCAAATGTTCCATAATCAGACGAGTGCAATCTTCAATCTCGCGCTGATAGGGGTCTCCCGCCTCTTCTACATAGCTCAGGGGGACGCCGTGGGCGCTAAAAAAGATGTGAACTCGATCGGGATTCGGATTGTGGTCTAGTTCTTGGGCTATCAGTTCTGACATTGCCTGAATGTAGCCTGGCCGCTTATACCAAGAAGGAATCGCGGTATATTCTATCTCCTTGAGGGCTGGATCTAGGCCCCACATTTCTTCTAGCTGCCGGAAGCTAGAACCGCTGGTGCTGATGGAAAATTGAGGATACAGCGGCAAGATTGTCAAATGTTCTATGCGATCGCGCTTTATTTTGGCTATCGCCTCTTCGGTAAAAGGATGCCAGTAGCGCATACCCACGTATACTCGAGCATCTTGTCCCTTGGACTGCAAGACGGATTGCAGCGAAGCCGCTTGTTCCTCGGTAATCCGCCGCAAAGGAGAGCCGCCCCCGATGTGGCGGTAGTTTTCCTGGGATTTCTGAAAACGCAGGGTCGAAATCAACCACGCGAGCGGTTTTTGCATCCACGGAAACGGGATGCGAATGATTTCCGGGTCAGAAAACAAGTTGAACAGGAAAGGACGGACATCCTCGATTTGATCTGGCCCGCCCAAGTTTAATAGCAATACTCCCACACGACCCATAGCGGTTACAGCTCTCCCATCGTCTCAGTTCTGTTACTTATCTTTATCATTTGACACTCCCGGGCCTGCGAGGCGTGGGGATTCTTAATTCAGCGACTGACCTTTAAGCGCTATGTCCTGGCGGCAATTCTTAAACCTTTCAACCGTAGAAAATACCACTAATTGACGAGTTCAACTCACAGCAACCGCAGAGGGTCTGTCTCCAAAAGCGTACTAGGATCTAGCCTAGAGTTCGGGTATGCCCTACCCTACTTAACAAATCAACCAAATATTTGTTTTCTGGTCAAGAGAATACGTTGATTCTCTAGCTGTTTTAAGAGTTTTCGCTGCTCTGTGTCCAACAGTTTGTGCCTAAAAGTGTGTCTTAACTGTTTCACTTGAGACAAAGGAGTTTAACCTTGACTATCGTAGTATACCACAAGTGCCACCTATTCCCTGATTTTTGGGAATGGATTTAAGAAATTAAAGCCGTGCTAGAAGGACGGGGTTTTAAACCCAATTTCCCGATAATATCTTAAGTCGATAGCAAGGTATAGATAATTTTGACTGTGGCAACACTTTTTAGAGATTTAAGTTATCGGTATCAGTGTCTCCTTGATGCGATCGCGCGTCTGGCCCGCCCGTTAGCGTAGGCTCTGAGGCTCGTTTGGGCCAGCGACGCTTGAAAAATTTTACCATCAGCGCGGAAACTAAAGTTTTAGATTTTTGCTGTGGCAGCCGTCAAACTAAGCAATTTCTGGTGCAATATTCCCAGGATGTCACAGGACTTGACGCTTCGCCATTATTTCTGCAACTGGCACCAGAAAAATGTACTATCAGCCAATTATGTAGAAGCTTTTGCTGAGTCGATGCCTTTTCCCGACTGTCAGTTTGAAAGGAGTACACAGCACGGTTGCGATGCACGAAATGCGATGGGCGCAATTGCCACAAATTTTTCATTAATTATACCGCGTCATCAAGCCCGGTGGTCTATTCATTTTGGTAGATTTTCATCTCACAAATCCGGTTTTTTGGGTTCTGTTGGCTGTATTTTTGTGGTTGTTTGAGACTGAAACTGACTTGGGGAGTTTGTTGGCAGAAGTGGGATGGCGATCGGACTATTGCGAAGAAGCTCAGCCACCAAAACTTTATGCTGGCTGAAGCATTCAAGTAATCCAACTTCAAAAGTCATATCAAATCCGGTAACATCGTCGGGACAATCACCGAGAGTGCAACCGAAATCGATCTAATTTATCTGCGTTAATCTGTGTTGCATCTGCCCTCATCTGCGGTTTAAAAAAGAGACTTTCTGCAACCGCAGATGACAAGGGATTGACGCTGATTAACGCAGATAAAAAGAAGAAATATCTGAATAATTCCGCTCCTAACAGATTTGATATCATTAGTCAAAAGTCATTAGTAGACAAGATTGCCTTTCGTTGCAAACAACCGGGAAAAGCATCTGCGTTTATCTGCGTTTATCTGCGGTTTCCTATCAATTCCAAAAATTTGCAATAATTCTACTAATGACTAATGACTAATGACTAATGACTAATAACTAATAACTAAACAAACTTTTTCGCTTCTGCCAAAGCCGCCTCAAACTTGAGCAATACATCCTTTTCTGTGTGAATAGCTTTCTCTTGTTCCAGCAGCGGGCGGCCAAAGCGAAAAATGCCGTCCTGTTCTACGTGATCTACATAAGGCAGCGTTTCTGGATGCGGCAAAAATTTTCTGCCTATCGTGTACGGCGTGTGGAAAGAAAAACTAAAATCGGGAAACTTATCGCTCTTGATTTCCAGGTAGTAAAGCGAGTAATAATCTTTGATGTCGGAGTACACGCATTCGCGGCACTTATTTACCAATTTGCGGTTCTGATAGAAAAAATCCCACTTATCCCAATAGTAGCCATCTTTCATCATTTCCTGGTGGTCGTCGCACAGTTCGAGATATAATTTGTCAGCATCCGCCGGACGGTAGAAGTAAAGCATGGCGTAGGGCATCTCAATCAGCAACTTGACAGCTTGATTTTTTCGCTGATACCATTCCTGCTGGTGAGTTTCGTAGATTTCCTTATATTTATTAATTGCTTTAAAGCTGTTGAGCTGATTTTCTTTGGCCCACCGCGACGCCCAAACTGTCCAGTAAGCTAGCTGGAAGGTTGCTGAAATTTCCGCCGAACCTTGTTCTTTCCAGTCGGCAATGATTTTTTCCCACTCGGAACTAAAAGCTACTCGGGATTGTTCGTTTTCTGCGGGGTTTTCTGTATTGATTGGGGAGGCTGTTGGGCGATTATTTTGAATCAGCCCTTTCGGTTCTTGGCGCCAATTATTAATATCGGTTGGCGTTAGACTTAAGATGAATCTTCGCTCGTGAACGGGATATTCTAAATGGATTCCTGATTTGCGGAAAGAGCGGTATTCTAGAATAGGGAGTTTGCCTTGTTCGATCCACTGCTGGCGTTCTGCTGGCGAACACTTGAGCATTGTTTCTACTTCAACGGGATCGACGGCTAATTCACTTTTGAATGTCTCCCAAAATCTTTCTTGTTCCGCTGGATTTACTTCCAGCACGGATACAATTCGGTTGACGAGGTGATCGGTTTTGTCTTGGCAATTTTCGGGAAGTCCTAAAAAGTCGAGGAGTTTGGTCTTGAGTATGCGTCTGGCAGAGATTAGCTCGGCTAACATGAGAAGCTCCAGTAGAGTCATGACTTGCGCCCTTGAATTGGCAAGATTTGTGCAAGTCTTATCGGAAAGTTGGGTTTAAAACCCCGTTCTTCTAGAACGGCTTTAATTTCTTAAATCTATTCTAAAAAATCAGGGAATTGCTGGTTTTTTGTAGTATACTGCAAAAGTCAAGGTTAAACTCCTTTGCCCTCGTGAAACAGTTAAGACACACTTTTAGGCACAAACTGGGGACACAGAGCGGCGAAAACTCGCCATACAGCTAGGGGATTAATACATCCTCGTTACCAGAAAACAAAGAACTTTTTCATTTGTTAGGTAGGGTAGGGCATATCCGAACTCTAGGTTCAGTATCCTAGTACGCTTTTGGAGACAGACCCTCTGGGGTGTTGTGAGTTAAGCTCGTCAATTCGTAGTATTTCCTACGGTTGAAAAGTTTAAGAATTGCCGCGAGGACATGGCGCTTAAAGGTTAGTCGATGAATTAAGAATCCCCACGCCTTTAGGCTGGGGAGTGTCAAATATCTTAATAGATTCTCCCGGGTTGTCGGCAATTGAAAGGTCCGCGCGAGCGAAGCTATCCCGAACGCGCGGGCCTTGGGGAAGGGTGGGGAATCGCCGAACCTCGGCTCCATCCCTAAGCCAAAATACTCAAAACAATGCCAAAAGACCGATCGACCTTTTGCCCTTTTTGGCTAAAATCGATAATTGCGATCGCCCACCCACAAACTCACAGGCACAGCATGGCCTGTTTTGTCAACCTTTACTTCTACCAAAAAAGATTGTCGCTGGTTCCTTTGAGCTTCGCTAATCTCCTGATTGACTTTTTCCCTTTCATCCTCTGGCATATAATAAGTTTCTAAGCCGTATTCCATCCGCCAACCGTTATATTTGCCCTTAATTGCGATTTGATTGGCGGGCAAATTACCCAGATTTTCTAGGCTGACGCGGACGGGTTTCCAAGCTTGGGGGCGGTCGGGATTAGTCGCGGCTTTTGACCTGGCTTTTGGCGCTTCTAAGATTACATAAAAACTGGTTTGTGCCTTGACATTGTGTGTATTTGGTGGACAAGCCGCCCCGGGCGGACAAGGTGTTTCGGCAGGTAAATCTTTCCAGCCAGGGAGTTTTTGGAGATTTGTGCGATCGGAAATATTATAGTTCAAAACTTGGTAATATCCGCGCAAAAAGTCGTAAGGGTCTACTGGTGCTGTTTGCAAAACCACTGTTTTGCCAGTAATAAAAGTGTAAACGGCGGTGGCGGGGACGGCGGCAATTAGTCCGATTTGCAGCAGCAAAGGAACCCACAGCCGCCACGCGGGAAGGCGTTTCGCTTCCGGGGGAAGCTGAAACTGATTTGTTGTATCTGCTGGATTTTCAACTAATAAGTCCATGTTGTTTGTGTTCATGTTATGTATGGGTTATATTGTTTACGGTGGTTTCGGAATGATTAAACCACAGAGACCGCAGAGGGCGCTGAGTGAGAGAAGAGAGAGATGAATAATTTCTATTCATCGGGCATTTTTGCGAAGTGGCGCTCGAACCACAAACCAGCAGCAATAACACCGATTCCGCATAAAACAAATACAAAGGATTTGAGCAACAATTCTGTGTTATATTCAAATAGTCGGCTGATAATTTGCAGGGTGATTAATACCATTCCTCCCCAAAAAATCTGGCGGTTTCCTAAAGCTAAACCTTCTCGGATTAAGCCGACTGCGAGCAGAAATGATAAAACATTGAACAGAAAAGTCGCTAATTGAGGAATGGGAGTAAAATTGAGGTGAAAAAGCGGTATTAAGGCGCTGGCGAGGATTAAAATGCCGATCGCACTGGTGGTCAAATCCACTCCTTTTTGTTTGGGACGGCGGAGTTCCAAACGTCCCAAGCGCAGCCATTCAAACACCGTGAAACCGCCCAAAACAGCTACATTTGCCAGCAAAAGCCAATCCGGCTTAGTTGGCCCAGGCTGCGGCAAATTTTGCCAACACCAGTGGAAAGAAAGAACATAAAACAAACCGGCGAGAAACAGCAGTGCTAAACTGCGGGCGATAGCTTGAAACAGCCTGCTGTGTACCTTGGGCCAGATTGCATCGTCGTATCCCCACAGCAAAGCGGGCGGTAAAGCACAAAAAATTGCAGCACCCGAGCTTTCACTTAACCCTTGGACGATAGAAGCTTGTAGGGAAAAAATTAGGACGATCGCACCTATGGCAAAAATAGCACGCGATCGACACCAATAAGCCAGCGGCACAAACATTATACTGGCTGCGATCGGCATTTGCCGCACCAAAACATCCAGCCAAGAAAACTCGACTTTGGAAGACCAATCTAACACGGCAAGCCAATAGCCCAAACCGATTAAAAGTGCGGACAAAACGCCCAAGGAAGTCAACCGCAAACTGTAAGCCATTCCGAGTACGCCGATTCCCCAAGCAAGGAAAAGTCCGTAGGAAGAACCGCCTATGTGGAACATTTGCGCCATCAATGCCATATTTGCTCCTAAAATCAGAGCTCCTAACAGCAACAATCCTTCACCTAGGAGTTTGTTTCGCCCTTTTGTTGCGGGCATATTTGGATGGGAGTTTTTCCTTGGGGATGGGGGAATGCGCCACAGATAGAAACCTGCTGCATTGACTGCTACGAAAAGACTTAGCAGCAGTGCGACTCTCACTTCTCGTGACCAAACTTGCCAGTTTGCGGCTACAAAGGTGATGACTCCTATACCGAGGAGAATGCCGCCGAGACTCATCAGAATGGTGAGGAAACGGTTGCGGGAGGCGGTTTCGAGTGTGTTGAATTGGTAGCGCTCCGAAAGTTGTTGGTAGAATGAAGTGTCGATGAGTCCTTCTGCTTGCCAGAGTTTGGCTTGTTCTCGCAACTCGCGCCGAAATTTATCTGAAATCATTGTTTATATTCCAGAGGATTTGAACTGTGATAGTTTTTAATATGTCACTTGTGGGGCGAGTGTCGATGGAGGCTGGGACACCTGCTGAACTAGCACAAAAGTCTTTTTTGGGTTTGGATGTTAGTTTCAATCCCTAATAGGGGTTTAGTTTGATTGCGGCTGGGGGGCATAAAATATGCGTGGAATATACCGAATGAGTTTCAATCCCTAATAGGGGTTTAGTTTGATTGCGGCGCTGGTGTTACGAACGCCATCAACATGATTAAGGCCATGTTTCAATCCCTGATAGGGATTTAGGTTGATTGCAATATGTGGAAATCCCTCATATCACCATTGCCTTGCCTCGACACGTTTCAATCCCTGATAGGGATTTAGGTTGATTGCAACTCAATTAGGATTTAGCAAACTTTCAGAATACATAGGTTTCAATCCCTGATAGGGATTTAGGTTGATTGCAACCTTCAGGGGGGAGTCCAGTAAATAACGACATCAGTTTCAATCCCTGATAGGGATTTAGGTTGATTGCAAGAAGGCAGTGATTTTGATTGTGTGTTCGTTTACTTTGGGTTTCAATCCCTGATAGGGATTTAGGTTGATTGCAACCGCCAGAAATCCAGCAGCCTATGTCAGCTTTCCTCGGCGCTTCAATCCCTGATAGGGATTTAGGTTGATTGCAACCAGTGGCTGGCAAGATACTGAGAGATGGGTAAAAGTTTCAATCCCTGATAGGGATTTAGGTTGATTGCAACATTTTAAGATGATGAAACTCACTCACGAAACAGTGTTTCAATCCCTGATAGGGATTTAGGTTGATTGCAACCAGAGATATTCAAATCGTTTACTGCTCCAAATGGCGTTTCAATCCCTGATAGGGATTTAGGTTGATTGCAACAGGAGGGATGAAATCATCTACGACATCTATAAGGCTACGTTTCAATCCCTGATAGGGATTTAGGTTGATTGCAACCCTCTGTGCGTACTGGTTCTTGCCGAAGTTGGTGGTTTCAATCCCTGATAGGGATTTAGGTTGATTGCAACTGGGGGCGGCTACTGACGGAGTTAGTAATCAGAGAGTTGAGTTTCAATCCCTGATAGGGATTTAGGTTGATTGCAACGGGCCCGCACAAACGCCACCGAACGAGCCGCAAACGTTTCAATCCCTGATAGGGATTTAGGTTGATTGCAACCAGACCCAGATGCAGCAGCATCCTTGCCAGAATATGAGGTCGTGTTTCAATCCCTGATAGGGATTTAGGTTGATTGCAACTATGTTGCTACGGTTTGCCAAACTTGCTGGCGGCTGTTTCAATCCCTGATAGGGATTTAGGTTGATTGCAACTTCTTCAAGTAATTTTAAGATTTGTTGTCGCTTCGTTTCAATCCCTGATAGGGATTTAGGTTGATTGCAACTGACAAAAGTCCTAAAAATGTGCTTCGACAAACGTGTTTCAATCCCTGATAGGGATTTAGGTTGATTGCAACTTAGTGCCGCCGGTTCAACTACCTTAAATTCTTCTGGTTATCAGTTTCAATCCCTGATAGGGATTTAGGTTGATTGCAACAAGGCAAGTACGTCTGGTATGAAGGGGTCAACGCTCCAGTTTCAATCCCTGATAGGGATTTAGGTTGATTGCAACTTATGGGGACAGCTCTGGTTCATTGCGGAAAGTGGCGGTTTCAATCCCTGATAGGGATTTAGGTTGATTGCAACAATGAACTGCTAGGAACGGTAATGGGAGCTAGTGTTTCAATCCCTGATAGGGATTTAGGTTGATTGCAACCGGTGGGTTCATCCCCGACAACGTGGGTGTGGGTTCACAGGGTTTCAATCCCTGATAGGGATTTAGGTTGATTGCAACGGGTGGGGCTACGGGTAGGAGGGATGAAATCATCGTTTCAATCCCTGATAGGGATTTAGGTTGATTGCAACCCGGCGTATCCCTACCAGATAGCAGGCACTGGTACGTCGTTTCAATCCCTGATAGGGATTTAGGTTGATTGCAACAGTGCAGTCAGGCCGTGAGTGGAGCAAGTGGATAGCGTTTCAATCCCTGATAGGGATTTAGGTTGATTGCAACCACAGACAAAATCATGCAAAATCCAATTGTCATTGTTTCAATCCCTGATAGGGATTTAGGTTGATTGCAACAATTACCCAGCCCGAGGTTCAGTTAGTTCTTTCGTTTCAATCCCTGATAGGGATTTAGGTTGATTGCAACCCTACTACCGGGGCTATGCAGAATTTCTGGCCCTGTTTCAATCCCTGATAGGGATTTAGGTTGATTGCAACAAAGATTTGTTCTTTGTCGCTGTAGATGAGGCTCAAGTTTCAATCCCTGATAGGGATTTAGGTTGATTGCAACATAACTTCTATAACGAGAACGATAAAGCTGGTAAAGTTTACGTTTCAATCCCTGATAGGGATTTAGGTTGATTGCAACTGCGGGGCGATTCTTGGCTTACTTGCGGCATATTCGTTTCAATCCCTGATAGGGATTTAGGTTGATTGCAACTGAAGCTCGAAGGGAACTTCTTTGATGTCATACCGTTTCAATCCCTGATAGGGATTTAGGTTGATTGCAACCTTCACTACGACATAAGTTCTCAAATCATTTGTGCTGTTTCAATCCCTGATAGGGATTTAGGTTGATTGCAACTCTACAGCATCACTTGTAGTTCTTGATATTCCCAGTTTCAATCCCTGATAGGGATTTAGGTTGATTGCAACCCTAAATTTCTTGTGATGCCAATTGGTGAAGTACGAGTTTCAATCCCTGATAGGGATTTAGGTTGATTGCAACTCACCCGCACGCGCGAATCTGTCTTGATAATATAGAGTTTCAATCCCTGATAGGGATTTAGGTTGATTGCAACTCGTTATCGAAATGGATCGGGACAAATACAACCGGTTTCAATCCCTGATAGGGATTTAGGTTGATTGCAACCGATGAAATGCGAAAAAACAAAGCCCTTGCCTGCTGCGTTTCAATCCCTGATAGGGATTTAGGTTGATTGCAACAGTTGGTTTCTGAAACTCTTACTGTATTTAGTTTTCAAGGTTCGTTTGCGTCTGTACATATTAAAAGTACCATTTCAATACCGACCTGTCAAGAGGCAAAATTTTCAACAAAGCTCAAAACCTTGGACAGCAAGCAATACAGCATTTGCGTCCGTCGGATTTTTCATAAAGTGCCTTAAACCCATACTACGCAACTGATACAGCCGAAAAAAATCACCCCCTCAAAAAAACACCTACCCACAGGCGCAAATCTCAACCTTCAACCCGATTCAAATTCCAGTCGTAAGGCAAAAAAACGATCGCCCATCCATCACCCACAGCCGCCTCGGGCCCCAAATAACCCCCCACATACTCAGCCACCGAACCCGCCGCCTTTACAAAATCCTCCTCGTACCACTTAAAAATCTTGCTCAAATAAAGCGTCTTTTTCTGGGCATCATATCGCACCTTATCAGGATTGTGAATAAAACGGCTGGCATCCGCTTCTAGTTGAGTCCGTACCGACTCCGGGAAATAAGCCCCCCGGCGCAGCAGCGGGCACCCGACAGAAGCGCAAACTAATGCAAAATGGATGCGCGGTTCCGCAAATTCCGGCCGCAAAATTGCGTGTTCGATTTGATTGAGACTGTACTTTTTGCCGCCAATAATCGTATTTGAACGAGTGAAAAAATCCAAAAAACTCAGCCAGTTGGGAATTCCCAAAACTTTAGGACGGATGGACGCGATCGGATATACTTCCAGAACTTGAGAAATTGCGATCGCATTGTACGCATTCAGCCACAACGCCAGCCGCGCATCCGCATCAGTAAAATCCGCCAAATCCACATCAGCAAAACTTTCCAGCCACACCCTCAAAACATCCGCCCCCTCAGCTTTCCAGCGCCGATAATTGACGCGGCCCAAATCGTCAACGTAGCGTTGCAGCAACTCGTCCCAAATCCTAAAGTCGATCATACCGATCATTTATTACTATCCTTGACACTCCCCATCCTTTAGGTTGGGGATTCTTAATTCAGCGACTGACCTTTAAGTGTTGCGTCCTTACGGCAATACTCAAACCTTTTAACGGTAGAAACCCTACCAATTAACGAGTCTGATTCGCAGTCACCCGCCTAGAGTCTATCTCCAAAAGCGTACTAGGATATTGACAAGCGAGTTTGGGTATGCCCTACCCTACCTAACAAAAGTAAATTGTTTATTTTTCTGGTTGTGAGACTGTATTAAGCCTCTAGCTGTTTTAAGAGTTTTCGCCGCTCTTTGTCCCCCGATTAACGCCTAAAAGTGTGTCTGAGTCCCTGTTTCACGATGGCGCAGGAGTTTAACCTTGACTATTCTAGTATACCACAGACACTAGGAATTCCCTGATTTTTAGGAAGGGATTTAAGAAATTAAAGCCGTCCTAAAAAGATGGGGTTTTAAACCCATTTCTTTGATAAGGCGGGCATTGCTTTAGCTTCTGCTTCTATAGCAATCCTAAATCATTTGTGAATTTCTTACTCCCGAACCGCGGCTTCGGGGAGGGTTGGGGTGGGGTAAAAAATTTACGACTCATTTAGGATTTCTATATTTAATACTACCGTCAACCAAAATAACACCTGCAACGGTAGCATTTTTTAGATTAGGCCCGTCAAAGGAGCTCTGGTTAAATTAGCATCGCTCAAATTAGCGGCTTGTAAATTAGCTTGCCGCCAAGCAGCCCCGCTCAAATTTGCCCCGGATAAATTAGCTTCCCTAAAATTTGCTCCTCTCAAATCTGCATTTGCTAAACTCGCGCGCCCTAGGCGAATGCTGCTCAAATCGCCGCCCGCACACTGGTTAGTTTACCACAACAAATTGACTTGCTCGCGGTTAGCTGCAATCACCAATGTAGCCAACCCGAAAATCAGTCCCAATGGAACTGCTCCCAAAGTTACAGATTTCCTGCTCTTTACCTTCTACAATTTTAAAAGATTCTTAATTTCAACCTCAACACCGATCAATTTCTTCCGGCACAGCACCCCTCCCACTTTGATCGGCAATTTTTTAATTTACCCTTACCTCTATAACACACTATGACGGATCGAACCAACTTTTTCGATAAACTGTTAGCGACTGTTGAAAACAATCAAAGTTTGCTGTATTTAGCCCTCGACCCCGACCCGGAAACCATGCCCGCCCTGGTTTCCATGACAGCAGAGGAAACTAAAAGTTTTGTAACAGATTTGTTGTCAAAGCTCAAAAGTGCGATCGACCAAACAGCCGATTTAATCTGTGCCTGCAAAATCACCCTCGGTTTTTACCAATCTCTCGGTCTTCCCGGTTGGGAATTGCTGCAACAAATTTTAACAAGTATTCCTCCTCAGATTCCCGTAATTTTAGATGCCAAACACTGCGATTTAAATACCAGCACAGTGTTTGCCAAAATTGTATTTCAAGACTGGCAAGTTGACGCTATTACTTTAAGTCCCTATGCCGGATTCGACGAAGTAGCGCCTTTTTTGTTATACGCCGGAAAAACAGTTTTTGTCCTCTGCGCCACCGCCAACGCCTCAGCGGCCGCTTTGCAAGAATACCCCACCCCAGAAAACCCTTTATACTTGCAATTAGTCCGAGTCTCTCAAACTTGGGGAACTCCAGAACAACTCGGTTTAGAAGTAGGAGTAATGCCGGATATGTTGGCCCGCATCCGCCAAGCCGCTCCTGAACGCCTAATTTTAGTCGAAGGAGACATCGCCGAAGAAAATGACCTCACAGAAGAAAACGACCTCGCACAACTGCTGGCGGCTGGTTTAAACAAGAATGGTGAAGGTTTATTGTTGCCAGTCCCCCCGAGTTTATTAGCGGGGAAAGAGCCGCGCCAAGAAATTGAGAAATTGCGGGATAATATTAATAAACAGAGGATGCGGGCGATCGAAGGTAGTCCCACTTGCGAATTGTGGCTGCCCGATGTTTGCTTTTTGCAACCGGAACCTTACCGCGATTTAATCTTGCAACTTTATGACATCGGCTGCGTAGTTTTTGGCGACCACGTACAAGCATCGGGCGCCGTATTTCCATATTACATCGACTTGCGGAAAATTATCTCGATTCCGCAGATTTTCCACCAAATTGTCAGCGCTTATGCAGACATTCTCCAGAATTTAAAATTCGATCGCATTGCCGGAATTCCCTACGGTTCTTTACCCACAGCAACCGGTTTAGCATTGCGGATGGAACGGCCGATGATTTTCCCGCGCAAGGAAGTCAAAACTTACGGGGCTGGCAAATTGATTGAGGGGCATTTTCAGCCAGGAGAAACGATTGTCGTAGTCGATGATATTTTGATTAGTGGCAAAAGCGTGATGGAAGGCGCGGGCAAGTTAAAATCTGCTGGGTTGAATGTGGAAGATATCGTGGTATTGATCGACCACGAACAGGGAGTTAAAGATAAATTGCAGGCTAATGGTTATAGCGCCCATTCAGTGTTAGCGCTTTCGGAAATTGCTCAAACTTTGTATCAAGCAAATCGCATTGATACCGAGCAATTCAATCTTTTGACAGCGGAACATTAAAGTCAGAAATTTCTAGTTACCAGGCTCTGCCTGGTAATTAATATCCGGAGGCTCAGCCTCCAAATTTCTGTCTCGTTTGGCTTGTTTTAATGGAGGCTGAGCCTCCTGAAATGCGTTACCAGGCAGAGCCTGGGAACGAGTAACAAGCGAGATCAACCTTGCAAAACTTCAATTAAAATTTCTAGTTACCAGGCTCTGCCTGGTAATTAATATCCGGAGGCTCAGCCTCCAAATTTCTGTCTCGTTTGCCTTGTTTTAATGGAGGCTGA
>NZ_JANMZH010000320.1:0-13284 GCF_031383065.1 Microcoleus sp. OTE_8_concoct_300
TTATGTTATAATTTAATTGGTTGAAATACCCACCTAAGATTGCAGCGATATATACTCATTTTGAGTTGAAACCGGGACTGATCCAGTAATAGGGAAAGACTGAAGGGCAATGGTTAAAATCCAACCTGGAAGCAAAATAAAAAGTATTGTTAATGTTTTTCAAACAAAACGATACATATACTCGTTTTCAAACAAAACGATACATATAGTCGGGATAGGGCATTGCCACGACTCAAAATGAACATGGAGGCTGAGTAAAACTACTTCGGTAGTATTGGTCGATGAAGTGTTAAGAATCCCCGCACATGAAAGGTCGGGGAGTATGTCAATTCATAACTTACGCAAAAAATGGTTCAATCCGCTATTGGTAGAGTTTCTGTGCGCGGCGTGAGCGCACCCTATAGATAAAGTTTGTGCGTCCTGGACTGTTCCCTCTTCCTTCTTTCTTCTTCCTTCACAATAAAAAACCCCGGTTTCTTGAAGAAACCGGGGTTTTTCCTACCAACTAAGAGAGGAGTGAAAAGTTAACAGGTAGTGGTTGCCGGAATTCTGCATTTCTCGCACAACCCTCTAAACCAAACTACGGGCAAATTCTTGTTGCAGCTTTTTTAAAGCTGTCTCATTTCCTCTTCAAGCACCCGAACCAAATCTTGGTTCCCACTGGATCTCGCTACTTCTATGCGGTGCATCAGTTGCTTGTGAATGTTAGCGCGGTGGGTTTCTGCTACTTTTCTTACGTTTTGACGATTTGTGTTCATGGTGGACGTTCCTTATATTTATTTTGGTGTACCTGCTACTTCTCTAATATAGCGCTAAATTTCAAAAAGTATCTAAATTTACCAAAAGTTTATAGTTGTTGACCAATCTACCACAATAGTGTATAATCATCGCCATAAGTCAATAGAGATATCTTGACAATCAAAAAAAAAGGCAGAAGCAAGGAGCTGCATTCGGCAGAAAGCTAGAGCTGCAGAAGGCTAGACTGCATTCGGCAGAAGGGATTCGGCATAAGTATAAATTCTCCCCATCTCCCAACATTCACTCAAAGGGTAAGGTACTTATGGCGCACCCAACTTTTACTCAAAACTCAAAACTTCCTCCAGCGCCTCTACCAACTGCTGAAGGTGTGCGAGCTCGTGAGTTGCCATCAGGGAAATCCGAATTCGACTCACGCTTACAGTCGGAGGCCGAATCGCCGCAGCAAAAATACCCATCTCCTTGAGTTTGCTGCCGACTGTTAAAGCGGAGGCTGCATCTTTTAACGGAAGACTGAAAATAGGGGAGAGGGAATTGCTAATTGGTAATTGGTGATTGGTAATGGCGCAATATTTGAAAGTTTCGATATTTTGTCGCAACCGAACTCGGCGTTCTGGTTCTTGCTGTACAATTCTCACAGCTTCCAAAGCAGCCGCGGCGTCAGCAGGCGTCAATGCTGTAGTATAAATCCAACTCGGAGCTCGATTACGCAGAAAATCAATTAAAGCAGCAGAGCCCGCAACGTAGCCGCCCAAACTTCCCAAAGCTTTGCTGAGTGTCCCTACTTGAATCAGCGGTGTTCCCGTACACCCGAAATGTTCTGCACAACCGGCACCGCTAACACCGAAAACTCCTGTAGCGTGTGCTTCATCTACTAATACCATGCAGTTAAATTTTGCGGCCAAAGCTAACAACTGCGGCAGGGGACACAAGTCCCCATCCATGCTAAAGACGCTATCGGTAATAATTAAACACTTGCGGTATCTCGCCCGATTTTGCTCTAACTTGGCTGTTAAATCCTCAAGATTGCAATGACTGTATTCTAGGGCAGTTGCACCGCTGAGTGCGGCTCCGTTTTTCAGGCTCGAATGGTTGTACTTGTCAGATAATATTAAATCGCGCTTGCCGACAACGGATACGATCGCCCCTAAATTTGCCAAATATCCCGAACTGAAGACTAAAGCATCTTCAGTTTGTTTTAAATTAGCAATAGCGAGTTCTAGCTGCTGGTGCAAATAGCGGTGTCCGCTTAGCAACCTCGAACCCGTCGCACCCGTACCAAATTCCTTAGTTGCAGCCATAGCTGCTTGAATTAACCTGTCATCGCCGGCAAGTCCGAGATAATCGTTGCTGGCAAAGTTAATCAGCCGACGGGCTGCTAATTTTACCACAGCCCCGGGGGAACTTTCGATCGATTGTGGCGATCGATGCCAATGGGCGCGACGAATAGTGTCGAGGGACTTCTCTATCCAAGCGTAAGGGTCAGGGTTCATATTGGAAAGCGATCGGGTAATAAGTTATATTGTCTTATAATCATTCCCTGCCTATCACAGAAGCATATGCCACTCACTCAAAAATACAGATTAGTCACCCGCAGCGATTTTGACGGTCTTGTCTGTGCCGTTTTGCTCAAAGAACTCGATATAATCGACGAGATTAAATTCGTGCATCCTAAAGATATGCAGGATGGGAAAATCGAAATAACAAATAACGATATTAGCACTAATTTACCCTATGTTGAGGGAGTTCATCTAGCTTTCGATCACCATTTCAGCGAAACTCTCAGACACGACAAAATCAAAATCAACCACATCATCGACCCCTATGCAGCTTCTGCAGCTAGGGTGTTGTACAAATATTATGGAGGCAAAGCAAAGTTTCCTGATATTTCCGACACGATGATGGCGGCAGTTGACAAATCAGATTCTGCTCAATTTGCCAAAGAAGAGGTTTTGCATCCGGAAGGATGGGTGCTGTTAAACTTCATAATGGACGCCAGAACCGGGTTGGGAAGGTTTAAACAATTTACGGTTTCCAATTATCAGTTAATGATGCAGTTAATCGATTACTGCAAAAATCATACCATCGATGAAATCTTGCAGCTTCCTGATGTGAAAGAAAGAGTAGACCTCTACTTCGAGCAAGAAGAAAAATTTAAATATCAACTACAGCGCTGCGCCCAAGTTTATAATAATTTAGTTGTTTTGGATTTGCGCAACGAAGAGGTGATTTATGCGGGGAATCGTTTTGTAATTTACGCTTTGTTCCCCGAGTGCAATATATCGATTCACGTACTTTGGGGACTGAAACAACAAAATACTGTTTTCGCAGTTGGTAAGTCAATCTTTAACAAAACTTCTAACACTAATATTGGGCAGTTAATGTTAAAATATGGTGGCGGCGGACACCAGAATGCCGGAACTTGTCAGATTGAGAATGATAAAGCTAGTAAAGTTTTGAAAGAGTTAGTTGCCCAGATACAGCAAAATGGTTAAATTGGCTTTATCTTTTTTGCAGTCAGGACTTGAGTCTTTGATTATTTTAATTTTCAGGACTAAAGTCCTTACTACAAACGGGGATTTTCAGGACTAAAGTTTTTACTGCAAACGAGGATTTTCAGGACAGAAGTCCTTACTGCAAACGGGAGTTTAGTCCTCCAGGTTTTGATCTGGCGGGTTCTGGGGATTGAGATTTTCTGCACTCTTGCCTTTGACTGGTGGCAAATGGTCTACCAAACCCATCTCAAAAGCGATATCCGGCAACTCATCAGCGTTATATTTTCCTGGCTCAAACAATCGCCCGGGAGTAAAACAAGGCTGTTTCAATCTTACCACTTCCCCCGGTAAAAACATTCCCCTAAACATTTTGCGTTCGAGTCCCATAAATTCCGCTCCTAAAACAATTCTCGCATTAATCTTAGCAATTTTTGAGCCACAGCTTCCCAATTAAATAAATCCGCCGTCTCTCTAGCTTTTTGAGCTACCTGAAAACGCATCGGGTCTTCAACAATTTTTCGCAACTGTTGGCGAACAGACTGAACATTTGGTTCTGCCCAATGAGGAGCATTTGTGATTTTTAGATACTGAGTATCGTAACACTTTCCGACGGGAATTAGATCGTAAGCAATGGGATAGCAGTTATCAGGAGTGGCGTACTCAGTCGGGCCGCCGTACATAGTCATAGCGACGGGCAAACCTGCAGCAAAGGCATCCAAAATTTTAATCGCAAAACCCTCCCCGCGAAACGGAGCTAAAAAAGCATCGGCTGACAAGTATAAATCAGCTAGTTCTGCTTTAGTATAAAATTTAGGGATGATCATAATTTTTGACTTTAACTTGCCGATGTGCTTTTCGATATTGAGGAGATATTCCACTATAACATCTGGATTTTTGCCGCCATCTTTGATAATTAACTCTACGTTAGAATCATCTTTAAACTCTTCACAAAAAGCTTGAATGGCGATATCCGTGCCAAATCTATACAAATCAAAAGAATTGGTCATGTGCAGAATATACTTTACATCTTTTTGGGTTTTTTGCGGTCTGGGAACATAGAGTTGCGAGATTAAAGGATTGAAACCTAGAGGCATGACTGATACTTTGTCAGCCGGACATCCAGCATTAATTAAAACGTTTTTAGAATATTGGCTGACGGCTAGTTTGTGGGATAAGTTATTGACAGCATCGTAAATCCAGTAATCATAATCATCAGTGTTTTGGGCGAATTCGTAATTGATAGCAAAAAGTTCTAAGTTGAGATGACCGTTGAGTTCTTTTAAAAAATGAGGTTTCCAGTAATGAGACCATTTGATGTGAAATAAATCTGATGGTGCGGTGTTCATCCACTTCTCTAGCAGCTCGTTTTCTTCGGGTGTGGAGTTGCGGGTGAGGTGAGAGGCAATTGTCGAAGGTTCGACAGAAATAGGAATTCCAATTTTGTCTAAAGTTTTTGCCAAGGATAGCGTAATGTCGGCGAAGGAGTTAAAGTGTTGGAAGCCAACGTTAAAGTGAACCATATTTATTGGGAATGGGGCATTGGGCATTGGGCATTGGGCATTGGGCATTGGAGGCAGAGCCTCCGGGTATGTATTCCCAGGCAGAGCCAGGGAACAAGACTAATAATTAATAACTAATAACTAATAACTAATAACTAATGACTAATGACTAATGACTAATGACTAATTAGCCGATCGCACTAAAATGACTGTACAGTCGCACCCACGCGCCACAGCTTCCGGGATATTCCCCTGAATCACCTGCTTCAGCAGCCCTTCGCGGCTCGCTCCCAGGACGATCGCATCGCACTGATCGTTCTGAGCCAAATCAATTAAAGCATCAGAAACCGATTGAGCGCAAACGGAAGTCGCTATTATCGAACAGCTAACCCGGCGCTTGATAAACTCCGCGGCTTGCTTTAATTCGCCGCGATCGGGTTCTGCAACAGAAGGCTGGTGAACCTGACACAATTTAATCTGCGGTACAGAGCTCGCAGCCACTAAAGCCGGTAGCAGCCGCAAAGCGGCAGCTTGCTTGTAACTGCCGCGAATAGGTACCAACCAGCGCTGCAAACCCATCAGCGTGTGCAGGCCCAATTCTGGCCCTGGAATGTCTGAATTCGGCGGGGAAAGTTCCGTCTCTGGAGTCGCTGATGAATCTGAGGATCTCGCCAATATGGGATTATCGGCGCCGTCAACTTTTTCGGGATTTAACTCCCATTCTATAGACGCATATTTCCGCCCGCTGAAAGTGGCGGAAAACTCATTTTTCTTGCGTTTTGCTAATAGTTTTTCGCTCCACTTCACCAAAACCACTTCGCAGCCGGCTTGCCGAATTACGGTATCGACAACATCGCCAAAAATGCGTTCTTTGGTGGATAATTCGCCTTGCCAGCCCATCAAAATTAAATCGATGTGGCGCTCCCTAATTGTTTCCAAAATCGCGTTAGGCACGTCATGAGCTACCCGTATTTGGGTGTGTACTGGCAAGTTCCAATTGCGAACAATTCGCTCGGCTTGTTGCAGGAGGCGGCGGCTTTTGGTTGTCCGCACTGCGCTTTCTGAGGGGGAACTGTTGCGCGGTACTAAGATGATTTGCAGGCATTCTAATTCGTAATTGCGATCGCGCGCAATGGCCGCGGCCAGCCGCAGCAAAGCGGGTGCTGTTTGGGGGTTGGAAAGCGGCACTAATAAGCGGCCGTTTCCGACTTGCGGAGCCCTGGTTTGATAGACAACATAGGAAGGTTCTGGGTGCGGACCCTGGGTTGTTTCTCCGCTGAGGCGATCGGATTCAACTCGGATAATGTCGCTGCGGGTAATAATTCCCACCAAACGCCGACCTTCTATGACTGGCAAACGGCTGATATTGTAGTTGTTGAGCCTGTACAATACCTCGCTTAAAGTATCTTTTGCTTTGACTGCGATCGGGTGTAGAGTCATAAATTCTTTGAGCAGCGAGTCTCCGGAAAAATTGCGCTCGCTGGCATTTGCCAAATCGGTTTGACTGACAATTCCGACTAATTTGCCATCTTCAACGACTGGAAATCCTCGGTGGTGCGATCGCGAAAAAGCCTGCATCACTTCATCGAAAGTCAGCAGACTCGAAAGAGTTTCTACTCGGCGCTGCATCACGTCATCTGCGTGCAAGTCGCTCAAAGTATTGCTGGCAGCTTTTGCCTTTGTCAGTTGAATGCCGTTAAACTCCAAAAGGCGATCGTACAAAGAGCCACTGTCCACCTTTTCCGCGACCAAATAAGCAACTACAGAACAGATCATCAAAGGCAGCACTAATTTGAAATCCGCCGTAATTTCAAACACAATTACTACCGCAGTAATCGGCGCCCTAGAAACCGCACAAAAAAACGCTCCCATTCCTGCCAAAGCGTAAGTTACCGGCAAACCGATGCCCAGGGAATCTGCCTGCACAATGCCCACCATGTGACCGAGGGCAGAACCGAGAACTAGGGCAGGGGAAAACAATCCTCCCGGAGCTCCAGAAGCAGCGGAAATAATTGTCAGAAAAAAGTGAGCTATAAAAGCAATTAAACTCGTTATACCGCTTGCTTCGCCAGTCAGCAGAAACTCCCGCAAACCCGTATTGTTGCGGAAAGTTTCTGGGAGAATAGCTATTACTGAACCGCAGATTAGGCCAGCTAGAGCCACTCGCGCGGGCAAAGCTAATTTGAGCGATCGCCTGTTAAATTGCAAGCTAGCAATAATCCCTTTGGTGAACAAAGCTCCCAGCAATCCCGCTAAAACTCCTAACAGTATATAAAACGGGATTTCCTGAGCATCAAAACTGGTTTGGTACTCGCGAAGGTTCAAACTTAAACTATCGCCGCCCAAAAGCTGCGAGACAACTGCACCGATAAATGAAGCGATAATTGCAGTCCCTAAAGTCAATCCCGAAACGTCGTGCAGCAGTTCTTCAACTACAAACAAAACTCCTGCTATGGGAGCATTGAAACCAGCAGCCAATCCCGCAGCAGCACCACAAGCAATCAATTGTCGGCGGTAGTCTGGGGAAGTTGGCATCAAGTGACCTATCCAGCCGGCCAAAGATGCTCCTATTTGCACAGTCGGGCCTTGCCTGCCTAAAGTTAAACCGGAACCAACTGCTAAAATAGTGGCCAGAAGTTTGGCGACAGCTACTCGCAAATCTAAGGAAAGATTGACTCCGCCGAGAGCAGCTTTGACGTGAGGAATGCCACTGCCTGCTGTTTCGGGAGCAAAACGCTCAACCAAGAAACCTGTCAGCAACCCACCCAATAAACCGACGCCCGGAAGTAATATCCAAGCTGGAATTAGTGTCGAGGTAGCAACTCGCCAACTGCCCAGCCATCCGACTCCTGATTTGAGCAAAACCCCAGCGAGTCCTGAAATTAAACCGATCAGACAAGCTTCAAAAATAGCGAGGCGTTTCGGCCGTAAAAACAGTTGAGATTTGATGACCCTGGAAGGTTCCCTAAATTGTTTAGGGATAGTTATATACGGCATAAATAGCGTAGATGACCTGAGAATTGTCTGCTCGATCGCAATGCAAGCGAAAAATCCTTCGATACTTACCTGAAATCTGCTGTAATTCCGATACTACCGGATTTGATGTCAAGCTGCGATTTTTTTTACCCTATAGCCTCCACCAATGTTTTCAAATCCGGCACTTCCAAGTCTGGCTGGCCACTGGCCGGCAGTGTCGCCCCAAATCCTGTTTTCTCGTGTCTGCGATTTACCCAAACTGTTGATATTCCCATTGATGCGGCGGGTACAATGTCGTGATATATACTCTGAGCAACGTGCAGCAGTTTTTCCGGTGCTATTCCCATGGTTTCTAGGGCGATTTCAAAGTTGCGAGTTGACGGTTTGTACGATCGCACTTGTTCCGCAGTAATCAACCAGTCTAATTCAACTTTTAAATGTTTTGCCGTATCCGCAAACAAATCATCGTCAATGTTAGAAATTACAGCCAGTTTGTATTTTTGGTTGAGTGCTGCCAAAGCTGCGACTGTATCCGGGAATGGCTGCCAATTTTTGATGGACTCACTCAAACACTTGACTTCTGTTTCTGTCGGTTCAAAATTCAATATTTTACCGAATTGTTGCACTATTTGTTGCAATATTTCCCTATATTTGATATAATTGTATTGGGAGTTTTCCAATTCAGATTCAAATTCAGCAAACAGCTCTAAAGTTGCGTCATCGCTCAAATCTATCTCGCGACTTGACAGCAATTGTCTCAAGACTGGCAGTATTCCCCTTTCCCAATCTATGAGAGTGCCGTAGCAGTCAAAACTTACAACTTCAAATTTATTAAAATCTAACATCTGTCATTGCTCCTATTCTACGGTTGATATTCAGCAAATATTTCAATCTTTCCGATAATATTGCGATTAAATTCTGCCAAGTCTTCTGCCGGAATCCAATATTCTTTGTGAATGGAACTGCCGACGGTTTGGACGGAATATTTTTTTAAGAATTCAGCCAAAACTTGAAATTGGGTTACATAGCCAAAATATCCCGATGCTGCATCTTTTGTATTCCAATCCCGCGCAATTTTTATGGCGTATGCTTTGTAGAGTACGGGATAAAACATAGGCTGAAAAGGCAGCCGCGGCGGAAATGCCATGAAATCGCTTTCTTTAATTAATTCCATTTCTTTTTTGCCGACGGCTCGGAACAGGGTAACAGTCTTTTTATCAGATCTATTGATATTTTTAAACCAAGCTTTCCAGCCGTCCCAATTGTGAACTATTTTAGCCAATTCAGTATAACCGGCGGCACGGGGATGGGAACCGTCATTTTCGGTAAGCTCTTTCCGCCAAAATTCTGATTTTTGCAGAGGAGTGCAAATATCTAAATAAGGTACGTTTAACTCGCTGCAAACTTGCGAAAAATGTTCGGATAAATTGGCTATTCTGATTGTGCGAGCTGCCTCATTAACTGGCGGTGGACCTACCATTAAAACGGGGAATAATTCTTTGGCAGACTTGAGAATATAGCGGAGGTTTTCAATTGATTTTTCAAGTTCTACGCGAGTTTTTCCGTTTTCTAGGTAAGTGTCGTTGACGCCAAAGGAAAATACTATTCTGCCGTCGCCGTAGTGAGGCAAGCGGCCAGAAATTTCGCTGAACCACCGAGTTTCTATATCGGCACTGGTTTCTCCCCGCACTCCTAAATTATAATGGGTAATATCCTGTCTTTGCCCGCCGCAAGCGGCCGCGCAAATTCTTCCTGTCCAACCAAGATATGTGGGATCGCCCGTACCGTTTACAAAAGAATCGCCAATAAAACAAATACGCATAATTATTTGAGATTTGAGATGTTGAATTTATGTGTAGGATGCGTAATGGCTCAAATTTTATCGATGAATAGAGGTGTAGACTCTAAGAGAATACCGGGCAGTTGGGCTGGATAATTGATAGTTGGGAATGGGGAATTGGCTAGTAAATTTAAGTTTTCAATCTAGAGTTGGGCAGGGAAAACTCTTTAACTTAAGAGTCCCAATTTAAAAATCAAAAGTTTATTACCAATTACCGATTCCCGATTCCGGATTACCAATTATCCATTAGTTTTTGCCGATGACGGACAATCCCTCTACAATTACAGATGGTGTTTGGCAAGAACCGTTCCACTCGGAGTCTCCTCCCAATTCTACTAATTGTTTGAGGACGCTGTAAACGTTGCCAGCTACCATTGTGTCTTTGATTCGGCCGACTATTTGACCTTTTTTGACTCGGTAGCCGAGATCGACGTTAATCGAAAAATCGCCGGAAATTCCGGCACTGCCACCAAGCATTTGATCGACTACAATTCCGTCGTCTAATTGAGCGATTAAATCGATTAGCGAAAGCGAACCTGGTTTAATCAAAACATTGAACAAACTCGGCGTCGGATAGCTGCCCAAACCCGGGCGAAATCCGTTGCCGGTGGTGCCGCTACCCAAGGCTCGACCGGTGGTGCGATCGGTATAAAATAGCTGCAACACTCCGCTGTTGATAAAGACGATCGCCCGAGTGGGAGTGCCTTCGTCATCAAAGGGACAGCTATAGGGCCCGATATCCGGCTGCTGCGAGAGGGTGACAAGCGGCGATGTCACTTGAGATCCCAAACGATCATTCCAAGGCGAAGCGCCTTCGAGTACCTGTTTGCCGTTCAACGCCGCACAGACAGTCCCCCAGAGTAAATCGGCCGCTTTGGCTGTAAACAGCACCGGCACGCGGCCCGTGGGGGGGGCTACATTGTCTTTCGCCCATTCCAAACGTTGCAAAACTCGCCTGGCGCTAGTGTTTAAGTCAAGGGTGCCGCGTTCGGTTTCGCCTTCCCAAATGTTAAGGAAATCTTCTCCCCGCACTAATTCTGCTGACAAGTAACCGCTGAGGGTGGTGTCGGTGTGACTGGAATCCAAGCCTCTGGTGTTCAACAAGCGAGTGCTTTCGATTTCGCAGTCGAGTTCGGCGGTGCAGAGGCTTTCGGGATAGGCTTCGCGGATGATCGCGATCGCCTCTTTTCCCCAGTTTACTAGCTGTTCGGCTGGCACCGACACTCCGCGATCGGGATAAACAACTTTCTCACCGGTGCCGAGTTCGATGGTTTCCTGTTCGTTGAGTTGCGAAAGCGCGATCGCCCTGTCCACCAAAATTTGCGGTTCCACGGGCCCGTAGGCCACCGCCAAACCCGGCCGCCCGTCCCGCCACAGCCGTAGGGCAATGCCTTCTGCTTGGGCAGTTTCTAGCTGTTTGAGGCGGTTTGCTTCAAAAAAGACCGGCCGCGAGAGCGATTGCGATTCCAATACCTCAGCAGCTTCGGCCCCTGCTTTGGTGGCTAATTCTAGCAGTTGTTCTGCTGATTGGTGATTGGTCATTGTTGTCGGTGGTTGGTAATGGGCGATTCGATTTTCGATTTTCGATTTTCGATTTTCGATTAAAGAATTGGCAATGACTTACTGGATATGGGTTGGAAGCACGAGCCTACATTTAGATTCTTTTGGGAAACTGGTATAGCCTTTCTCAGTAACATGAGGTGCTCTCGCGGGCATAGGGCATAGGCCTCCGTGGGCATCAGTTGCGAGCGGTGTGTACCTCATTTTATTGAGAACCGCTATATAATTGGGGATAACAAGAGGCTACGCATTTGTGATTATTTGCATCTTGTCCAAGCCCTTAGCGTCGATTTGAGATTTGAGATTTGAGATTTGAGATTTACTCCACAGATAAATCTTGGATCTCGAACTAGAATCTAAAATTGCGCTCTCTCCACGACAGGAGTCTGCGGCTTGGAACCGTTTTTTGGCGGGTCAGAAACCAGATTTCTTGCTGCAGGTCAAATCTCAAAGCCGAGATTGTTTATCAAAAAAACAGGTTGGTTAAATCTAATTGAGAATGCTGCCAGATATCAGTTATTGCCAAGCGAGGGACTAAATAGTTAGTTCGTGCAGCAGCCAAAATCCTGCGAAAGATTCCGATTCGGGATTTGACTGAATTGCTAAGAAATGTACTTGTTTTGCTTGCTTTTTCGCGGCTTCAAATGCTTTCGCTTCTCTCTCAGTTGCTGCGTCTCTGAGATTAGCTAAAATCCAGCGATCGTTAGCTCCCGTATCTAATACCAGCCTAGCGGGCGGGCCGCTGTCAAATTTGAGAAAAGCCAACTCCAAACCCGACATCCAACCTGCCAGGGCGTTTGCTCTCGACGAGTAGATAATCAGTCCCGGAATTTGCGTTTCCGGGCCCAGCCGTGTCATCGGCAGCCCGAAAGCTTCGCCAAATCCGATATCCCACTCGGACATTTCGTCAAAAGCGGCGATCGGCAAACTCACAAACCTCCATTTTTCGCCCATTAAAGCATCCGGCAGCGCCACTGGCGTTTCGGGTATAAATTGAACGCTCGGGTTCACCACCGGTTGATAGCCCGGTTCGGCTGGATAAACGTCTTGCATCCGTTCTTCCAGCCACAGGCTGAGGGCGAGGGTGCGGCGGCTGCAGGCGGCGGGAATGTCCAAGTCCTCGCAGGCTTTAGTAATCATGTTCGCCATTTGGCGGCGGAAAAAGCGGATTTTTTCGGGTCGTTTGGGTGCGGAGGCGATCGCCTCTTTAATTGCACCCGCCAGCCACAGGGAATTCACGGTAGAACTCGAGCACAATTGCGAGTAGCGAAACAGAGATTCGGCCTTGTCGCCTACATTCAGCGGGCTTTCGCAGATCAACACTTCCCATTTTTTTTTCTCTCGCTCGTCTAGGATTGGACGGCTGTAAAAGTCGAGTTCCCAAATAGT
Organism: Microcoleus sp. OTE_8_concoct_300; assembly: GCF_031383065.1. Classification (NCBI taxonomy): domain Bacteria; kingdom Bacillati; phylum Cyanobacteriota; class Cyanophyceae; order Oscillatoriales; family Microcoleaceae; genus Microcoleus; species Microcoleus sp. OTE_8_concoct_300. The sequence goes on from NZ_JANMZH010000320.1 coordinate 12,516, forward strand.
AGCCATGCCGCGCTGTTAAAAATTAATCCTTTCTCATATTACCGGACAGCGGGCAAGTTTCTGATTTTGACAATTTAAGACTGATTTTCTATCGCGGGCGATCGCCTTAACCTAAATAATTCTGGGTCTGTCAAACGCTTGCCGCTCAAAATTGTCAGGGCACTGCTTGGGAATCGTTGGTTACTATATAATTGTTGAGAGAACTGCTTAATAAATATCGGCAGTAGTTAAGTTTAGTAAATCTCATCATGCCCAATAATTAAAATATCCAGATTCTAACTGAGTAAAAACCTATGAAACCAGTTGAATCTCTGATTAATGCTCTCAACGACTCAGATTGGCAAGTGCGCCAGAAAGCTGCTAAGGCTTTAGGCAAACGTGGCGATAAGCAAGCGGTTCAACCGCTAATCCAAGTGCTTAAAGACGAGGATGAATGGGTGCGTGCCGGATCTCAGTACAACTGGGCGCGTGCCGAAGCCGCCGTAGCCCTGGGTCAATTAGGTGATGTGCGAGCCATTGGGCCGCTAATTGAGGCCCTTAAAGACTCTCAAGAGAATGTATGCCTGGGGGCCATTAAAGGATTGAGCAATTTTAGGGACCCGCGCATAGTTGAAGCGTTTATTGAGATGCTTAAGGGCTGGGAAAACTTCTGGGATTATAGGCGCGAAGAAATGCTCCTAAATATAGCCGGATTTTTGGGCAAAATGGGCGATAAGCGAGCTATCGATCCACTAATAAAATCACTCAACTATTCAAATGAATTTAGGTG
>NZ_JANMZH010000330.1:0-2274 GCF_031383065.1 Microcoleus sp. OTE_8_concoct_300
TTATGTTAATTTGTAGCCACCTACTTAGCGCGGGTAAAGTTTCATCAGTTCCCTCACCTGTTCGGCGTGATACGAACTGCGAGTTAAGGGAGAAGCCACAACTTGCAAGAAGCCCAAAGATTCGCCGAACTTTGTCCAAGCATCAAATTGTTCCGGATGCACAAAGTTTTCTACGTTCAAGTGCTTTTGGGTCGGTTGCAGGTACTGTCCAACTGTTAAAATATCGCAGCCGACAGCCCGCAAGTCTTGCATCGCCTCCCGAATTTCGGCGTCTGTTTCTCCGAGCCCCACCATGATGCCGGATTTGGTGTAAACCCCAGGTGCGAGGAAGCGGCTTCGCTGCAATAGTTCCAAGGTGCGATCGTACTTTCCTTGCGGCCGCACCTTGCGGTAAAGTCGTTTTACGGTTTCGGTATTGTGGTTGAGTACCTCTGGGCGGGCTGCGAGAATAATTTCTAAAGCTTGCCAGTTGCCGCACAAGTCGGGAATCAAAACTTCTATAGTTGTGTCCGGCATCGCACAGCGCACCGCCTGAATGCACTCGACAAACTGAGACGCGCCCCCATCCGGCAAATCGTCCCGGTTGACAGAGGTAATCACAACGTGGTTGAGTTTGAGCCGCTGCACCGCTTGCGCCAATCTTTCGGGTTCCGTCGGATCTAAAGGTTGGGGCTTTTTCTCAAAATCGATGTCGCAGTAAGGACAGGCGCGGGTACAAGCCGGGCCCATAATCAAAAATGTGGCAGTACCTGCGTTGAAGCATTCGCCGATGTTCGGACACGAAGCCTCTTCGCAAACCGTATTCAGGGCTAAATCGCGCAAAATTTCTTTGACGTTGCCGACGCGCTCCCACTGGGGGGCTTTTACTCGCAACCACTGGGGCTTAACTGTCACGTCTGTCTCCGCCTGAGTAGTGTTTTACAAATCATTATATAGGAGCTTGCTCAATTTTAACTTGAATGTGATAAGCTAAAAATCTATTGACTAAATCCGGGATGTAGCGCAGCTTGGTAGCGCACCTCGTTCGGGACGAGGGGGTCGCAGGTTCAAATCCTGTCATCCCGATTTTAAAATTAAATTGCATATTCCGCAGGAAGTGAGTTTGTTTTGGGCGATCGTGCGGCTGTCTATATTTCAGGTTGGTATAAATTGGTCGATGGGGCGATTTCCTACGGGATAGCTGCGCTTCACGGGCGTGTTAATTCCCCCTTGCTAAAAAATCAACTGTAGCCGCTGTTTTAGCAAAGGGAATGAGAGCATCAAACGTAAAGAATCAGAGCAGCAATAGAGAGTAGAGAACAAGTCTTTGCCTTCTGGCTCTGTGAGGATTTGGGACTGTGTTCACTGATACGTACTTGCTCAATGCTGAGAAATTTGACCAAGGTTTGAAACCCGAGGTAACTATTTATACTGCCCTAATTCTTAAATACAAGTTTCTTAATATTTACATCTTGAGATAGAGGTATTAATAGCTGAATAAGCTTATAATATTATATTACGTTCTACCCGTTCTAAAATTCACCCAAAAACCGGAGGATATTCCAATGCAAAGAAGTGGCAAAGCCTTCGGCTCCTGCTCTCGGTGCGAAACAGTACCCGAAAAAATAGAGGACAGGGGAGGTCTATACCTGTGGTTTCCAGTATCGCACACGCTGAACAAGGTTATTTTTGCACTGACCAAGGCTAAACTTGAATTCCGGCTTTTAGAAGAGAGCCAGTGTTTGTACGTTAGGCTTGAGGGAATAGCCAAAGAAAAGTTTAGCGCCCTAGCATCATCGGCGCTGACAAATCAAGAGTTGAAAGAGACAAAAGTTTTGTGGATGCGCGAAGTTGAACAGCCGCAACTTAGCGATTTTTATCGCAGCACTGACCTATGCTCTTTTATTAACTTCAGCAACTCAGATTGGCTGTTAGATTTATTGTCGGAAGAACGCATTACTACACATTTTCAGCCCATTGTTTATACCTCAGATACTTCTAAAATTTTTGCCCAGGAAGCGCTACTCCGAGGAATTGACGAGCAGGGAAACTTAATTTATCCGGGTCGGATTTTTGCCCAAGCAGAATCAGCGGGCCTAATTTTTCAACTAGATGCTTTAGCCCGGACTCGCGCGATCCACGAAGCCCATGTGTACGATATCAAAGAACTACTTTTTATTAATTTTTCTCCGACTTCAGTTTACGATCCCGCTACGTGCCTGCGAAGGACAGTACAGGCTATTGATGAATCGGGAATTCCTCACAGCAATATTGTTTTTGAAGTAGGGGAATCTC
>NZ_JANMZH010000459.1:0-22064 GCF_031383065.1 Microcoleus sp. OTE_8_concoct_300
TCTTGTGGGATGGGCATCTTGCCCGTCCAATAAATTTATGAAAAGGACTTTTGCAAGAGGTCTAGTGAATGTTTTTAAATTAAAAAATCTGTGACTGAAAGTTCGATCGCACAACATACAAATAACGTTCAAAATGGATGGCACGGCCGCCTCAATTTAGTCTACGCCAACCGCAGCGGCGCGACTCAAATCATTCACAATCAAATCCAAGCGCCCCTCAAGGTGCAGCGTCCGTTTTATCCTGAAGGGAAAGAGGTTTGCCACAGCGTCATTTTACACACGGCTGGGGGAGTTGTCGGGGGCGATCGACTTTCGCTCAATTTCCACCTCCAAGCAAACGCCAAAGCTTTAATCACCACCGCCGCCGCTGGTAAAATTTATCGCAGCAGCGGACAGTTAGCACAACAAAATATTGACATTCAAGTAGATTCGGGCGCAAATTTAGAATGGCTTCCGCAGGAAAACATCGTTTTCGATGGCGCCATGTATCGGCAAGATTTGCGGGTAGAATTAGCGCCGCAAGCCTGTATTTTGCTGTGGGAAATTACGCGCTTTGGACGCACTGCTAGAGGCGAAAAATTCTTGTCTGGAGAATGGCGATCGCACACCGAAATTTGGCAGCAAAACAGCCCTCTGTGGATTGACAGACAATGGCTCAAAGGCGGCGAAAAAATGCTCGAAAGTCCTCACGGCTTAGCAGGAAAACCCGTAGTCGCTACCCTCGCTTGGGTAGGCGAGCCCGTCACGGCAGAACTCGTGGAAAAAGTGCGTGCTTTGCAATGCGAGGCAACAATTTATCCTGTTAATTCAACCACCGGCGTTACTCGCCTCCCTAAGGGTTTGCTGTGCCGATATCGCGGTTCATCCACCGCTGCTGCTAGAGAGTGGTTTGTCGGCATTTGGCACTTGCTGCGCTTGTCTTTTTCAGAACGCCCTTGCTGTTTGCCTAGAGTTTGGATAAAATAAAATTATCTTTGAGTTTCAAATGTATGATAGTATAAAAAACTCGCCTAGAAAAGCTACCGCCACTGATAATTGAACTCTCACAAATAATGCGATCGCCCTTACCCGAATAAAAATGCAACTCACCCCCCAAGAAAAAGACAAACTGCTGATTTTCACCGCCGCCCTGTTAGCAGAGCGCCGGAAACAAAGAGGTTTAAAATTAAACTATCCAGAAGCACTAGCCTATATTTCCGCCGCGATTTTAGAAGGCGCAAGAGATGGGCTCACCGTCGCAGATTTAATGAGCTACGGAACAACTCTCCTGACGCGGGAAGATGTGATGGAAGGGATACCGGAAATGGTGCATGAAGTGCAAGTTGAGGCGACTTTTCCCGACGGAACTAAGTTGGTGACAGTGCACGATCCGATTCGTTAAATATTTAACCGCAGAGACTCGCAGGAGATAGACATGATTCCGGGAGAAATGATTGTTTCAGCAGGCGAAATAGAATTAAATGCCGATCGCCCAACGGTGCGGATGCTGGTAGGCAATACGGGCGATAGACCAATTCAAATCGGTTCCCACTATCACTTTTATGAGGCCAACGAAGCCTTAGAATTTAATCGAGAACAAGCAAAAGGAATGCGATTGGATATTCCGGCGGGAACAGCAGTTAGATTTGAACCGGGAGATGAAAGGGAAGTGCAATTAGTACCGTTTGTTGGTACTCGTCAAGTCTACGGATTTAATGGAAAAGTGAATGGTGAGTTAGATGGATGAGAGACAATTAGACTATTATAGGCCTGACGCGAGAAACCCGGTTTCTGAGAAAAATCGTGCATCTATGCGAGAGATATTGACAGAGAAACCTGGTTTTTTGCAGCCGTGCGTAAGTCCTGTATTATCAACAATATTACTAAAACGACAGCTAGCTAAATGACACCGTACCCCCGAATAACCTCAATCAAAATTCAAGGTTATAGACCCTTCCAAGATTTTACTGCTCGATTGGAACCAGTAGAAATTATTGTCGGATCTAATGGTTCTGGGAAATCAAGCCTGTTTGAGTTTCTAAAATTTTTGACCGACAGTATGGAAAGCGAGATTCCTAACGAAATTATTAAGGGTTCTATCGGTCAACAGATTTTCCATCTTCCCGGCTCAGAAAAGTTTGAATGGGAGCTTAAAATTGATACAGGTGAGTCTAATATCTCCTATCAAGGAGAACTCATGGGGCCGAGAAGCAATCCGCAAATTTCTTTCGAGCGAGTTGAGTCATCTCAATATTTGTTCATGGATATTAAAGGTGCTGAAGGTTTGTATCGCGAACCAGGATATGCAGAGACAAATCGCGTATTTCCCAAACGCAATCAACTCGCACTCAGGACAATAACAAATCCAGGTTTAGCAACTCTCTATACACTACGAGAGTATATCGGTGGTTGGAAATTTTACAGTTCATTTAACATTGCTAATCACAAAATTCGCCAATCTGTTCTCATTCAACAAGAACCCGTGTTGGATGAAGATGCAGGCAATTTGAGTTCAGTGTTGCACTATTTAATGATTGAACATAGCGCCGTTTTTGATGACCTGCAACAACATTTACAATCAGTTATTCCAGGATTCAAAAAATTGACTGTAAAAGCTCGCGGCGGGCCTGGGGAAGTTATCGCATTTTGGCAGGAAAAGGGGATTAACCAGGATTTAAGTCTTGCGGATTTATCCGATGGTATTCTAAGATTAATTTGTTGGATTTGTCTTTGTTTGCACCCGAAACCACCCTCTCTAATTTGTATTGATGAACCGGATCAAGGTGTTCATCCTCGGACACTCCCTCTTTTAGCAGGATTGTTTGAAAAAGCTGCTGAACGCACTCAGGTTCTTTTGGCTACTCATTCTTCTTATTTTTTAACCCAATTTGATATTTCCCAAATTGCTGTGATGCGAAAGGAGAATGGAGAATCAAAGTTTATTAAACCTGGTAATTCCAAAGTTTTAAGAGATATGCTTGATGACTTTGGGGCAGAGGAAATTGAAAAACTCCACCGCAGTGATGAATTGGAGCTTCTACCATGAGGGTAATTATCTATGTAGAAGGGCCATCAGATAAAAATGCAATGGAAGCATTGTTAGTAAATTTGATTGACAAAAAATCTGAAGAAGGTGTCAGTATTGAGTTTTTTCCAATCAAAGGAGGTAACAATGATAGGGGAGGTGACGCTAAAAAAGAGTTGCTGCTGAATGCTCCAATCAAAGCTGTTAATATTCTTTGCAATAATCCGAATTCAATTGCAATTATTTTACCAGACTTATATCCTAAAAATAAAGGGTTTCCCCATGAGACTTTTCAACAGCTAAAAGCGGGAATTATGGAGAATTTTTCTCAATCATTACAAAAGAAAGGTATTCAGGATGAACGTCTCAAACAACGCTTCAAAGTTTTTTGTTTTAAATACGAAATGGAAGCTTTGATTCTGGCGGCTGAATCTGCATTACGAGGTAAACTAGGAGTTACTTCTCTAGCTGTCACCTGGACAATACCAGTAGAAGACCAAAATCACGATCGCCCCCCCTCGAAAATTGTAGAGCAACTTTTCCGAGATTCTGGCAAAGGATACAATAAAACTGTGGATGCAAAATTGATACTACGGAATACTTCGTATCAAGAAATTACTGATAAATGTCCTCAATGTTTCAAACCATTTGTTGAGTTTATAGAAGGTATACAAACGAAAAAATTTTAGCATAACTCAATGTAGAGTCAAGCATTTGGGCAATGACAAAAATTATCGAAAATCTGATGAGGAGTGTATTAAAATGAGTTACAGAATGGATCGCCGCGCTTATGCGGAAACTTTCGGGCCGACAACGGGCGATCGCGTGCGTTTAGCCGATACAGAATTATTCATAGAAGTTGAAAAAGACTTCACAACCTACGGGGATGAAGTTAAATTTGGCGGCGGCAAAGTCATTCGCGACGGCATGGGACAGTCGCCTATTTCTAATGCAGACGGTGCGGTTGACACGGTAATTACTAATGCTTTAATATTGGATTGGTGGGGAATTGTTAAAGCAGATGTTGGGATTAAAGACGGAAAAATTTACAAAATTGGGAAAGCCGGAAATCCTTACATTCAAGATAGGGTAGATATTATTATCGGGCCCGGTACAGAAGTAATTGCTGGTGAAGGAATGATTCTCACCGCTGGCGGAATTGATTCTCACATTCACTTTATTTGCCCGCAACAAATAGAAGTGGCGATCGCCTCCGGCATCACTACCATGATCGGCGGCGGCACAGGCCCTGCAACGGGTACAAACGCCACCACCTGCACTCCCGGGCCTTGGCATATGTACAGAATGCTGCAAGCCGCCGACGCTTTCCCGGTAAATCTAGGATTTTTAGGTAAAGGAAATAGCAGTCAACCTCAAGGATTAGTCGAACAAATTTTTGCCGGTGCAATGGGTTTGAAACTCCACGAAGATTGGGGAACTACGCCCGCAACAATTGACACTTGTTTGAGTGTCGCTGACGAGTATGACGTGCAAGTGGCAATTCACACCGACACTCTCAATGAAGCGGGATTTGTGGAAGCTACAATTGCCGCATTTAAAAATCGCGCTATTCACACTTACCACACTGAAGGTGCAGGGGGCGGACACGCGCCGGATATTATTAAAGTCTGCGGCCAAGCTAATGTTTTGCCTTCGTCAACTAACCCAACTCGCCCTTACACTGTCAACACTTTGGAAGAACATTTAGATATGTTGATGGTGTGTCACCATTTGGATCGAAGTATTCCTGAAGATGTGGCTTTTGCTGAGTCGAGAATTAGAAGGGAAACTATTGCGGCTGAGGATATTTTGCACGATTTAGGTGCTTTTAGTATGATTTCTTCTGACTCGCAGGCGATGGGAAGAGTTGGAGAGGTGATTATTCGGACTTGGCAAACGGCTCATAAAATGAAGGTTCAAAGGGGGATTTTGAACGGGCAAGATGCCCGTTCCACAGGGGGTTTTGACGGGCAGGATGCCCGTTCCACAGGGGGTTTTGACGGGCAAGATGCCCGTTCCACAGGGGTGGGAAATGACAATTTTCGGGTAAAGCGGTACATTGCGAAATATACAATTAATCCGGCTATAACTCACGGAATTAGTCAGTATGTGGGTTCGGTGGAAGAGGGGAAATTGGCGGATTTGTGTTTGTGGCGATCGGCTTTTTTTGGGGTGAAGCCGGAAATGGTAATTAAAGGAGGGGCGATCGCCTACGGGCAGATGGGAGATGCTAACGCCAGCATTCCCACGCCGCAACCGGTGCATATGAGGCCGATGTTTGGCAGTTTTGGCGGTGCGATGGCGGCAACTTGTCTGACGTTTGTTTCCCAAGCTGCGCGCGATCGAGATATTGCCGCACAGCTAGGTTTACAAAAGCCTACTGTAGCAGTTTCCGGAACGCGGCAAATTAGTAAAAGAGATATGAAACTCAACGATTATTTGCCACAAATGGAAGTCGATCCAGAAACTTATGAAGTGAGGGCTGATGGGGAATTGTTAACTTGCGAACCGGCAACTGTTTTGCCAATGGCGCAGCGGTACTTTTTGTTTTAACTCACATCTTGCACCATTCTCAAGAACGGGCAAGATGCCCGTTCCACAAAAGATAAATTTTCTTGTGGAACAGGCATCTTGCCTGTTCATAAAAGGCTAATTGAGAATGGTGCAATATCTAAGTTTTAACCGATTGTACAATCATGTAAGGGCGGGTTTTAGCAACTGTCTATATCTAAAACTAACCATCTCCTAAACCCGCCCCGGTCTAATTAAACTTACTTAATTCGGGATTTGATGTGTTGTTATAAAAATTGAGCGATCGCAGTATTAAACCCTTACAAATAAACCCAAAATAAAGCGCAATATTCACCCCACTTAACAACTTGGGGATACCCTCAAGCAAGCTGGAAATTGGCTCATCTTTCCAGGGCAATGCTTCCGCAAAAAATGCCAAAAATAATAAACCAACGCCACTTACTAACAAAAAGTATGGCGTTGATTTTATTTGTCTCCTAAAAGTTAATCCATAAACTGCCGCAGCAACAGCGTAGATAATAACTATTGTAACTTTAGGGAATCCAGCGCGTCCAAGGTGAACATGAGTGCGGAAAACTTCATTAAATAGGAAAAATCCCGTAACTATCGCGGAACCTAAAATAAACTGATTTTCAGGACGATTCGGTTGAGTAGTTTTTAGTAAACCAAAGCTAAAAACACACACCATTACTGAAAAATAAAACAACATTTGGAACATCAGAAAAAAGAAACCCGCCCCCGGATATGTCGCAAGACAAGGCGGAAAAAATAACCCTTTTACCGAAGAACCAAACCCATTTAGGGCTAAACTTACCACCGCTACCAGCAAGACAGCTAAAGTATTGAGCAAAAAAACAATCCTATAATTTGCCATAATCTAATTTGAGGGCTTCAGGTATTCTCATCGTTGAGCGATCGCAGTTTTTTACTAAATTTACTTATCTTAAATTTAACCAATCTTGAATTTCTTGCGCTAACCAAGCCGCCTCAACGTCTTTCAAACTTGTTGCTAAAGTATAAAAGTAAGTTCCCGTAACGTTAGCTGAACGAATCCTGATTTGATTTCCGTCAGTCATGGTATATATAAAAGCACCCAAAATTTCCGAAATTTCCCCAGTTTGTTGTAAATAACTCCAACCAAATATCTGATGTTCCAGTTTAAAGTAGTTCCGGTTAAATTTAATTTTATTACCATTGCCCGAAATCTTAACTAAGATACTTACTATAAGCGTAAACAATCCTAATCCTATATTGAAATTTAATTGCAAAAATGCTAAGATTATCGGCCAAAAAATCAGTATACTTAATATTCCTATAAAAGCACCTAAAAAAGGCTTTCTGACTAAAGTAGACGGAATTTTAATGTTTAACTCCGTCGCTGATTTGCTAACTTGAATGCGACTGTGAGGCGGTTTAGCAATTTTCCGAACAGTCGCAATTTGAAGATTAGCCCCTTGTATGTTTCCCGATTTCAAAGCTGCTAAAGCGTCTCTAGCCTCGCTGAAACGCTTTTCTAACCCGATTTCCGTCATCTTCTCAATCCAGCTTACCAAACTAGGACTCACACTCACGCGATCGCTAAACTGAATCCGAGAATCTTTCTGTGGCAAATCCGCAGGAGTGACCCCCGTTAACAAATGAATTAAAGTAGCTCCCAAAGCATACAAATCCGAAGCCGGAACCGCCCGCCCCCAAAACTGTTCTAAGGGTGCATAACCACTCGTTCCTACCACTGTAAACGTTACACCTGTCATCGCCGCTTGAGCTTGCACAGCGCCAAAATCTACTAGATAAACGTGCTCATCTTCCCCCCAAATTAAATTACTCGGCTTAATATCTCGGTGCAAAACCGGGGGGCTTAATTCATGCAAATAAATTAAAATTCCCAGCACTTCAGTGGCAATTTTTCGTACTTTTTTTTCGGAAAAAGGCTGACCCTTTTCTAATAATTCCTGAAGTGAAAATCCCGGAATATAATCTTGCACTAATCCAAACCAAGGCAATCCTGCTCCGGCTTCCCGCTCCAGGGAAAAATAATTTCGATAGCAAGGAATGCGGGGATGATTTAGCGCCTGCAAAACTTGTGCTTCTCTTTCAAAAAGCTTGAGTTCTTCCCACTGCATTTCCGGGCTAAAAGCTAACATTTTCAGCGTCACCTGTTCTTGAGACTCTAAATCTACTGCTAGCCAAGTTTGATGACCGGCCGCTGTGCGTCCTAAACGCTGTTGCAATTGATAACGTTCTTGTAAAATTTTTTCGGGAGCTAACACAGCATTGCCCTCTTTTTTTTAATTATACGAAATTGCCTTAACTATTAAATTAACTATTTTGCCGAGATATTTAAATTGCTACTACAAGTAATTACCCGTGCATTTCTCCATTTGGCATGATTGTACCGCGCAATTGAGCTCCCCCTAAATTAGCAGTGCTCAAATCTGCCCTAATCAAAATTGTGCCGTGCAAAATTGCCTCGCGCAAATCTGTTCTAGCCAGGTAGGCATCAGTCAAATCAGCTTCACTCAAATTTGCCTGATTAAAATTAGCTCGACTCAAATCAGCCCTCACCAAATTAGCTCGACTCAAGTCAGCCATAACTAAATTAGCATTGCTCAACTTAACATCAGGAAGAAATGCACCCCGCAAGTTAGCGCCCGCAAATTCAGCATCAATTAACACAGCTCTTTCTAACTTAGCATTTCTCATTACAGCCCAGGAAAAATTTGTTTCTACCAAAGTTGCTTCAGTCAAAAATATGCCATCTAAAATAGCTTCGCTCAAATTCGCCTGAGTCAGATTTGCTTCCCCCAGAGATGCTTCTGTCAAATTGGCGTGACTGAGATTAGCTTTAGTCAAATCTGCACCTTGCAAATTGACGCCCCGCAAATCTGCACCTTGCAAATTTGCACCCCGCAAATTTGCACCCTCAAAAATCCGCTGCTCCTTGCGCAAATTTGCACCCCGCAAGCACGCACCGCGCAAATCTGCACCTTGCAAATTGGCACCTCGCATATCTGCACCGGTCAAATTCGCATCGATAAAAACTGCCAAAGAGATATTGGCTCTGCGAAAGTCTGCACCTTGCAAAGTCGCTCCATGGAAGTCTGCATCGGACAAATTTGCTCCGCTCAAGTTTGCCTGATTTAAGTTAGCACCGCACAACTTTGCATTAGTTAAATTTGCGCGCTGAAGGTTAATTTTGCTCAGGTACGACAGGGCTAAGTTTGCACCCCAGAGGTCAGCGCTGCTTAAATTGACGCCAATTAAATCGGCACCGCTCAGGTATACGCCTCTTAGATTCATACCTTGAAAATCTAGTTCTCCTGATGTATATCGCCTTAAAATTTCGCTGGCATTCATATTTTTTTTGTGGTTAATTAAGTAGAATCTGCTATTTATAGACTTCTTGAATTTCAGTGGGCGCAGGGGGACTTAGTTTGTGTAGCCCCAGACTTGAGTCTGGGCATTTAATGAGTTTAATTCACAAATTCTTGAGTCCAAGAGACTGTTTTGCTGCCTAACTGTCGCCCGTGAATTTTCACCTGAGTAAGATATTTTGATCTTAAAGTACCCAGTTTTTTGTGAATGTATGTAGCTGTAGCCTGTTGGTTTGGTACTTCGGCTGACTCCAGAACAACGTGGAGCCAACCGTCTTTATATCCCGCTGTAGCAGCAATTCCCTTAGGCTGTAGCAATTGATTTATCAATTGGGCGATCGCCTTTGGTTTGCCTTGTTTTGCCATTTCCAGAAGCTGATACTGAGTTGCTTTCTGACCCGAGTTTTCCTGCGGTGTTTCTGGAATATTTTTCGCAATGTTTTCCGGGGTTTCAGAAGGGTCTTTGCCGCTTTCTTTTGACTCCAATTCGCTCAAAATTTCCATTAATTTATCTGTAAAATTCTGAACTTTTCCTACATACTCTCTGAGATTTTTATATTTCCAGTACAAACGCTCCTCTGCAGTTCCCGGAGAAATTTTTTCGTTCAAAGCACCTTCTAACTCGCTGAATATATTTTCTATTTGCGCCGTTGCGGAGTTAGCACTTTGACTGACTAATGCTGTCATTTCTTCTTCCAATCCCAACTTGCGTTTGATGGAATCGCTAATATTTACAATACCAGGCTCGGCCGGCTCGAAAATGTCGATACTTGTTTGCATTTCTGCAACTGGGAATGTTTCTTCCAGTTCCTGTCTGAAATCTACAGCAGAATTATTGCTGCTGGTTTCGGGTTCTTTAAACTGTACATTTTCTGCCGTCCCCGGCACTAAGTAAGTATTCTGGGGGTCATAATGATAGTGAGCTGGAGCAGGTTGAATGAGGTGAGTAATATCGCCTGCCTCAAAATAATTGCTGCGCCTGTCAACCAGCTCGGTCTGTTCATAAACAATGTTGTTTAAATGTGTCTGATCGCAATCTTCGGTAGCCGAATATTCGGCTTCATGGCGTTCTTCCTGTTGCAGTTTTGCGTAACAAGGATTCATCGCTTGGATGATTACGCTCGCAGCTTGGTCGTTTTCATCTCTGTTGTCGAGATTGCTAGCAGTTGTGTACAACTGAGATTCGAGTTGGGCGAGGCTGCCGCAGACATTAAACAGTTGTCGCAGCAGATTGTCAAGTTCTTGAGTTTTCAGCAGCAGCCAGTCGCGCTCGCTAAAAGTAAACTCGTGATAAAGACTAGAAAAAATTAGGATTTTAGCCCTCAGCGGGTTTGTTTGCTGCAAAATATTTTGTCTGACATCAAATAAATTACCGGGGTCTCTTGTGTTTTCTTCGCTGTGGGATACTTCCGAACTAAAGTGATCGTCAAATGCGGGAGCTTCGTGACCGCCAAAACTAGATATGTTTGTTTCTAATTTGGTGAAATCTTCATATTCATACAGTCGGCTAAGTTGACAGACTATGAGGTCGGCTACTAAAGCATAGTCGGTTTTTTTATTAACCTTAGATACTATACTATTTAAAACTGCTTCAATATCTTCTAACCTGCTGTATTTGGCGCACAGTTCTTCGATTAAAATTCCGAGATCTGCGCTGGCGAGTTGCGCCGGATCGTTTTCCCAAAAATCTTTACAAGCAAAAAATATTATTTTTTTAATGCGCGAGAGATTGACGTCTTGTTCTAATTCGCGAACAACTTCATCTAAAATAGATAAAGCTTTCATAGTTTTCCTCCCATAAAAATACCCTGTCTCCAGTCAGTGAGAAATAATAAGATTATACCACATTGGATAAATGCAAGACTTTGATGCGATCGTAATTGGCAGCGGTATTGGCGGCTTAGTCGCGGGATCGATGCTAGCTCGCTACGGCAAGCGGGTTCTCGTCTGCGAAAGCCACACAATAGCGGGCGGGGCAGCTCACAGCTTTTGGCGCCGGGGATTTCACTTTGATTCGGGGCCTTCTTTTTATTGCGGTTTGACTGACCCCCGGTCGTTCAATCCTTTGCGGCAAGTTTTTGATGTTTTGGAGGAATCGATCGCAGCAATTTCCTACGATCCCCTGGGGCATTACCATTTCCCCGAGGGAAGTTTGCCGATTTATGCTGAGGCCAGAAGTTATTTAGATGCTGTAGCTAAATTCGCACCACAAGGTGCTGTAGAATTGCAGCAATTTCAACAAAACTTATTAGTTTTGTATGAAGCTTTGCGTGGAATCCCGGCTTTAGCGCTGAGATCCGACTGGCAGTTGATACCTGTTTTGCTGTCTCGGTACTCGCCTGCTTTGCTGAATCTGTTACCGCTACTAGGTGCGATCGCGGGTTCTGCCGGTTCCTTGATGGATCGCGATGTGCGCGATCCTTGGGTGCGGCGCTTGATCGATTTGGAGTGCTTTTTGCTGTCGGGTTTGAAAGCGCACGGAACTGTGGCGCCGGAAATAGCTTTTATGATTGGCGAACGTGAGCGCTGTGCGATCGAATATCCTGTCGGCGGCAGCGGTGCGATCGTCGATGCTTTAGTCAGAGGTTTGCAGCGGTGGGGAGGAAAGTTGCGCCTGGGAACTTCCGTGGAGCAAATTTTAGTTGAATGCGGCAAAACCACGGGCGTTCGCTTGCAAAATGGCGAAATTATCCGCGCCCCAATTGTTATTTCCAATGCCACCGTCTGGGATACTTATACAAAGTTACTTCGCCCTGAAGATTTGCCGGAAAGCTACCGAAAAAGCGCTTTGTCGATGCCAGCAGTAGACAGTTTCATGCACCTCCATTTAGGAATTAAAGCCGAAGGACTCGAAGGTTTGACCGGCCACCACGTCGTCGTTCACGACAGCAAGATTGACATTACAGTACCCGGAAATACTTGCATGATTTCGATTCCTACAGTGTGGGATGCAACTCTGGCGCCGCCCGGACATCACACCGTTCATGCTTATACATTGGAACCTTACGAAGGTTGGGAATATGGCGAATTGTATCAGCAGAAAAAGCAAGAGCGATCGCAATCTCTGTTTCAAGCTTTAGAAAGAATTATACCGGATTTGCGATCGCGAATAGTCGTAGAGTCGATCGGCACACCGCTCACCCACGCCCGATTTTTACGCCGATATCAAGGAACTTACGGGCCTGCAATCGCCGCCGGAAAAGGCACATTTCCCGGGCCGCAAACACCAGTCAAAGGCTTGTATCGGGTGGGAGACAGCACCATGCCGGGAATTGGCGTGCCCGCCGTCGCAGCATCGGGTATTTTGTGCGCGAATACTTTGGTAAATTCGGATGTGACAGCACAATTTTTGTAAGTTATGGCAGAAGGAAGTTCGGCAACGGATTCTGTAACGGATGTAACGGATGTAACGGATGTAACGGATGTCAGTCCGATGTCCGTCGGAAGAAGGAAGAAGGAAGAAGGCAAATTAACTGGTTCCCTGCCTCTGGCTGGGAACCGAGATCCAGAGGCTTTGCCTCGCGTGCAAAAAAACAGGAGGCACAGCAAGAGTGAAATGCGTTCCCAGGAGCTTCCTGGGAACGATGAAAACGAGGAAAAAACTACTTTTTACAAAATCTGCCTGCTCCCAAAACTGATTATCCACCAGCGGCAAAAGCGCCCATAATTGCGATCGACAAAGCCAAACCTGGCAACAGCAGCAATCCTAACATCAAAGCATCGTGTCCGCTCATCACTTTCTCCTGATATTGACCTTCAACATTATACTCTATAAACCGCTATCTTGCCTCGCTCTTAAGAATTAAAACCGACATATAGATTCAGGATTAACAGGGCAAATTTTCTTAACAATGGGATTCCCCCGCAAGTCCACTGTAGTTAACTTTGGCAAAGATTGCAGGGAACTGATTTCAGAGATTTGATTGTTGTACAAGTCAAGCAAAAATAAGTTATTTAAAGCTTCCAGCGCGCTGCTATCGGAAATCTGATTATTGAACAGATAAAGTTGACTCAAATTAGTTAAGGATTTCAGCGGACTGATGTCTGATATTTGATTGTTACCGAGGTTAAGCTCAATTAAATTAGTTAGCGATGTCAAAGGACTAATATCTGATATTTTATTTTGGAATAAAACCAATTTATTTAAGTTGGTTAGAGATTCCAGCGGAGTAAGATCAGATATTTGATTTCTGAAGAGAAACAGCGTATTGAGATTTTTTAAGGAAGCCAGCGGGGTGATATCCGATATTTTATTATTGTAAAGGTAGAGTGTCTGGAGTTCAGTTAAATTTGCCAGAGGAGCGATATCGGAAATTTGATTGTTGTAAAGGATCAGCGCATTTAAGTTTGTTAAAGATTTCACGGGAGTGATGTCAGAAATTTTGTTGTCAAACAAGACAAGTGCGGTAAGATTAGTTAGAGCGGCTAGGGGACTGATGTTTGAGATTTGATTGGTATCGAGAACGAGTCTAGTCAGATTTGTTAGAGAGGAAAGCGGACTGATATCTGATATTTGATTGACATCCATAACCAGAGTTTCCAGCTTAGTTAAAGATTGCAGAGGAGCGATGTCAGATATTTGATTACTGCCGAGGATGAGATTAGTAAGTTGAGTGAAAGATGAGAGGGGACTGATATCGGTAATTTGAGTAAGTTTGAGGTTAAGTTCTGTTGTATGAGAAAGCAGTTCGTTGGCTCGATCGCACTCTGAAGTATCTGATATTTGCAACAGTATTTCTACGGTATGTTTGGCCTCCTCAGAGAGATTTTCTTTGTGCTTGCACCACTCTGGAAAGTTATCATAAGTTGTTTTCATGGGATTTTAAATTTTAAATTGTATATTTATATTGGCAATTTTATATTAGGGATTTGAGATTTCAGGATTTACGCGCTACCTCTATATGTAGGGTTCTCTTCGGCGCACCTTACCGCTATAGGTAGCGCGTTAAACCAATTTAATGTGAAGTTGCACATATCTCGATCCCCCTCGCATCCCCCTTAATACGGGGGACGAAAGATCGCAATCTTGTCCCCCCCGATGCCTTGGGGGGCTAGGGGGGATCGGAGTCTACGGGACCTCATAAAAAATTGGTATTACACCACATTTTGCCTAAGCTTTAGAATTGCGATCATTTTAGCAATTCTATTTTATTTGTGAATGAGATTTTTTTCAGGTTTTGATAAATTTTAGCAAAAATTGTGTAAAGTAATCTTAACATCCTTAATTGCATTGCCTTCGCAGGAGCCACGAGCCAAATATGACACCAGAACTAATTTTTAATGCAGGTAATCTGTTCGTTTTGCCTTTCTGGGCAATTATGATTTTATTACCCAACTGGGGAATTACCAGAAAAGTGATGAATTCATTTATTCCGTTTGCGATGCTCGCCGCTTTGTACATATATTTGTTTGGTAGCAGTCTGACTGCGGAAAATGCGGCTGCTTTGTCCAATCCCAAGCTAGCAGATATTGCTAAGTTTCTCGGCGAGGAAACGGCGGCTGCTACGGGATGGATACATTTTTTAGTGATGGACTTGTTTGTCGGGCGCTGGATTTATTTGGAAGGACAGCGGACAGGTGTTTGGACGGCTCATTCTTTGGCTTTGTGTTTCTTTGCTGGACCGATGGGATTGCTTTCTCATATTGTAACTGCTTGGATTACTCAAAGGTTTTTCCCGAGTTCTGAAAGTCTTTCAGGGGCGGGTTCTCCGGTTCACCCACAAGAAAATTGATGTATTGTGGAACGGGCCCTCCTAGCCCGTTCGTTTCTAAGAATGGCGCAAGATATCAGTAATATCAAATCCGTTAGCATCGGAATAGTAAATTCGAGTTCACTGTTCACTGTTGACTGTTCACTGTTCACTGTCAACAGTCAACAGTCAACCGTCAACAGTCAACATCATTCCGGTGTAACCGGAAACGATATAACAATATAGAGCGTAGCTTAAACCACCTCCTTGTATTTTGAAAGAGGTAGATGGCGGTTTAGCGTTGGGTGAGGGCGGGTTTATGAGATTATTGGTTGTAGGCAATTATTGTGGGTGAAACCCGCCCCTACAATCCTCGATCGCAGCTGGGAACTTTTACAAAATTTTACAATATTAAGAATTGGCTAGGGGCAGCACTAAACGAGCGACAATTAAATTGTTTTCTAACATTTCTAAAGAAAAGTTTCCCCCCATTAAGCGTACCGCTCGCTGACAAATTAAGAGATTTTGCACGATCGACCTATTTGAACTAGAAACGGCTAATATATCGGACTCGGAATCGGCGTTGAAAGCAGCAATTAACTCTCGATCGCACGCGCCGCTATCGATCACAGACAATTCTAGCAAATTTTCCCCCAACAACTGAGAGCGAATCTCAATCTTGTCGCCAACTCCAGAGCGCCTGCAAGCCGTCGCCAGCAATTCGCACAGTATCAAATCCAGCTTGATGCTGTCGGCGCGAACGCTCAAAGTCTGGCCCTCTGGCATCGACATAGCAGTTCCTCTGTGCACTTCCAGCAAGATTTCCGACTTTTTGACCAGGGGGGCAGTTCGATCGAGCGATCGCCTCAGCCAAGCGCTCACAGGCACCGCATCTTGTCCGAATTGCAGCCGCCACTGTTCCTGTTTCAGCAGCAAATTCGTTGACCCCAAAGCATTGCCAATGTGTCGCAAAACCTGTTGGTAGCGCAAAGTTTTCAGAGCATCCTTTTGTTCCTTCGCCGACTGGAAAATCGACTGACTCAACTCCCCCAACTCCTTCACCCCCGCTCCCACAGTGCGGTAAAAGTCCTCAAAACGCCGCTGCTTGTACCAGTTGAGCAGCTCCAGATCCAATCGCTGCGACTCGCTTGCCGATTGCACCGCCAAATACCTGCGCCACCAAGCCAACTGAGACGCCATCGAGCTGAGTAAACTCACCGACAACTCCGACCACTGGCGGCCCGGAGCGTCTGCTGCCACCACAATGCCCGCGGGAGCGTGTTCTGGGGCTGTCCGCAGCGCCACCGTCATAATCTCGCCAATTCCCGGACTGCGGAGCCACCGCTTCGTCTCCCGCGGCAGTTGGCTCGTGCTATGTTGCAGCACGCCCGCGAATGCCAGGGTTTGCTGGATCAAAGCATCTGTTTGGACAGGAATCACCGCCTCGGGATTGAGGGCAAATACGGGATTGGCAGCTACCGTCGCCGCGATTAAACCTTCCTCCTCACCGGGATTCCAAGTAATTACGGCTACTAAAGGACAGGAAAGTGTCTGGGAAACGTGTTGAGCAAAGTTACGCTCGAGCTTTTGTAGCGGCAACTCTGGGAACATCGTCGGTGAAGCAGCAGATCTCGGTTTCTCAGATTGCTGCTGAGGAGAATGGTGCAAAAGCGCCAAACCCGATTTGAGCGAGCGCTCAAATTGCTGATATTTCTCGATTTCCGAACTCTGCTGCCAGGAGTGCAGGATCAATCCTAGCTGTTGGCCCACTAGCCGAACTAATTCTTGCTCCGATCGCCTCCAAGTGCGAGTTGCACTGTGCCCGACAACCAGCAAACCCTCGATCGATTTTCGATTGGCGATTGACGATTGGCGATTGGGGTGTTCTCCTTCTTCCTTTTTCCCCCGAGTCGTCGATGCCAAAAGCGATCGCACCCCCGCTTCCCCCAGCACTTCCCGCCAAGCGCCCAACCGCGGGTCTTCCTCCCAATTTTCAATAGCCACTGGTTCGCGCATCAGCAACAGCCCCACGTCAGCCACCTCGAGGGCGTTGAGCGGCGACGGCACTGGCCTGCGGTTCCGGGGCAGATTTTGGCCGACAATTTCAAAGCGATTTTGTTCTTCGCCGTACAGCAGCAGCAAAAAGTATTCGCAATTGAGCCGCCCGCACAACTGCTCGGCCGTATTTTTTAAAGTCGCCTCCCAGTCAGCATCGCTGTAGATGGCGCGAGCTATTCCGGCTGTTAAATCTCGATCGATCTCAGTTTGCTGAATCCTCTCCTGCATCTCCGACATAGGAGCCGTCAGAGCCACTAACCGCGCCACTCCCTGCAGGTAATGTTTTTCATTGTCTTGCCAAATCCGGGGCTCACCGGCTTCTACTGCCAAAAATCCCAACAATTCCCCTTCCGAAACAATCGGCGCCGCCAACAGAGAGCGAGCGCGGATTTGCTGCATCAACCGCGCCGTCAGCTCAGTTTTCAGAGAACTTTGAGATTCACCGATCCAAACCATTTCTTCCCTGCCCAAAGCCTGATAAAATTCGCCCAAGTCTTGGACGGTGATGCCCGAAGCCGGTCGGTTCGACCCGCCCAAAGCTGGAGTAACTTGGCGGTTGCTGACTCGGCGCCAAAAATAGCGCCGCTCTCGCTCGAACCAATAAACATTAGTGCGCGTCGGCTGGAGAAATTCATGGGCTTGTTCGACAACCGCTTGCAAGTATTGGTCGAGCGATCGCAGTTCCCTGAACTGGGAAATCAGCTCTAAAAGAGACTCATCTGGGTGTTTGACTTGTTGTCGCAGCCAGTCTTTTTCTATTTGGTAAAGAGCAGTTGCCAGGGCTCCAAATACGATCGCCAACTGCGTTTTTTCCCCCGACTTTGGCGACGCTCCCCACAGGTCTGTCCCGAGCAAAATCACGCCGTAGCAGCGGTCTTTGTAGCGGAGCGGAAACAGAGTCGTGCCTTGAATATTGAAAGTTTGAGCTGCTTTGCGCCATTCTCCGGCTCTGTGTTCCGATCGCAAATCCGGGACTCCCACCGGCCGGAGCTGAATCACCACTTGTTCGAGCAAATCTCCCGGACTGAGGGCAAACCGCTGTTTGAGAAAAGACAGGTCACCGTTAGGAGTCATGCCACCTTTCCCGAACAATCTGTGGCCCTGTCGATCGTACAACCCGATCCAAATCAACCCCCAGTCAAATTCCGTTTGCAAGTAACCGAGTGTGGTCGAAAGTAGCACTTCAACATTCTCCTCTTCTCGCAGAGTCTGGAGAACGCGTTCCAAGGTTGCGATTTGTTCGTCGAAATCCTTCGGTCTTTCCTGCTGCCCCATTTCCAAGCTTCCCCGCACCTTTGTCTGATTTCAAATTACCAACTTAAAGATTAAAAAAAATAAAATGCAAAAGAATCAACTTATAATATAATCGTTTCACTTATCCTTCTATCTAAAACATGGGATAAAGTCGATCGAAGTTGAAGTAAAAACCTCACCTTCACACTCTTCTCCTGAATATTTTTATTAAGTTTCTCATTTGTCAACTGCCCCAGGATAAGTCATTGGATATTTATCAATCAGGTGTGCGCCCGCTGTTGTTTTCGGTATTGAAAACCGATGCCGAGTGGCTGCACAACCGCACTCTCCAAGTTCTCGAACTCGCAGGCAGATCCCAGTCCAACCCCGCCACCAGCCAAATGCTCTCTCTATTGCAGAAATCTTTGGGAGTGCAAGATTCTCGCCTCGAACAATCTTTGTGGGGACTGAGCTTGAAAAATCCTATCGGCTTGGCCGCGGGATTTGATAAAAACGGCGTAGCTGCCGATATTTGGGCAAATTTTGGCTTTGGCTTTGCCGAACTCGGCACTGTCACTTGTCAACCGCAGCCGGGAAACCCCCAACCTCGCTTGTTTCGCTTGACTCAGGACAGTGCAGCCCTCAACCGCATGGGATTTAACAATCAAGGAGCCGCGGCAATGGCAGCCCGGTTTCAGGCAGCACAGAAACAGTCCTCATGCGATGCCTCGCGCCCCATGCCTCAGTCTCGGTTCCCCTTGGGCATCAATCTCGGTAAATCTAAGGTAACACCGTTAGAGCAAGCAGCAGCCGACTATTTGGAGAGTTTTAAGCTGCTCAAAGATTGGGGCGACTATTTTGTAGTCAACGTTTCCTCTCCGAATACGCCGGGGTTGCGATCGCTCCAAGATGCTGCTGGGCTTAGCACAATTTTGGAAATTTTGCAACAAGAAAATCAGGGAATCAAGCCAATTTTAGTCAAGATTGCGCCGGATTTGGAGTCCGAGGCGATTGCATCAATCCTCGACTTAGCAAAAACCTACCAACTAGCAGGAATTATCGCCACAAATACCACCATCCGCCGCGATGGATTGAAAACAAAAATATTGCCAGAAACACGCAAACCAATCGCCGAAGAAGCCGGGGGAATTAGCGGGCTTCCAGTGCGGGAGCGATCGACAGAAGTAATCCGATTTATCTGGCAATATACAAAAGGCGAATTACCCATAATTGGAGTAGGCGGCATTTTCACCGCCGAAGATGCTTGGGAAAAAATAGCCGCTGGTGCGAGTTTAATTCAAGTTTACACCGGCTGGGTTTACGAAGGGCCTTGGATGGTGCGTCGGATTCTCCAAGGTTTGTTGCAAAAGTTGGAAGAAAAAGGATTTAATTCCATTTCCCAAGCCGTTGGTTCGGAAAACATTAAGTAGTTCCACATTTCGACAGTCCCACAGGGGTTTGAACCCCTAGCCGTTGGAAGAATCAATTAGCAGGGCTTACCCATCTCATCAATTGGTTTTAGGGCAAAAAAAAGTCCATAAAAAATCTAACGAGCTGACAGCCATTCCGGAATTAATAGAAATGTTAGAAATTGCCGGAAGTGTAATAACCATCGATGCTATGGGATGTCAAAAAGACATAACATCTCTGATTGTCAAGAAAAAAGGAGATTATATTGTAGCTTTAAAAGCAAATCAACCACTCCTGTATAAAGCCGTAAAAGAATGGTTTGAATTAGCCCAAAAATCAGATGTTCTAGGTAGAGAGTATAACTATCATGAACAAGTAGAAGCTGGACATCATCGAGTGGAAAAAAGACAGGTATGGACTGTTGATGTCTCTGAGTTACCACCTCTCCATAATCAAGCATTATGGACTGGATTAAAAACAGTTGTCTTGATAGTTAGTGAACGAAGGCTGTGGAATAAAACCACGACAGAAGCTCGTTTTTACGCTTAGTAGTTTAAGCAGTAATGCTGAAAAAATTGCTGGGGCGATTCGCAGTCATTGGGGCATTGAAAATAGCTTACATTGGACATTAGATGTTACATTTTCTGAAGACAAGAGTCGCATTCGCAAAGATCATTCTCCCGAAACTTTTGCTCTCCTACGTCGGTTAGCTATAAATTTACTAAAACAAGAAAAAAGTTCTAAACACAGTCTAAAAATGAAACGGTATCGAGCGGCAATGGACAATAATTATTTAGTTCAAATTTTAAACTCTGCCAGTTAATGAGCGAAATCTAAAACCTATCTAAGAAGTAAAATTATCCGGCTTTAAGAAGTTCAGAAAATCTTAAGGTTATGATTAAATCTGCTCAGGTCGGGTTAAAATTAAGAATTTTAAGAAGGTTTTTTTAGTTATTTAGTAATGCACAAATTCACGTTTTTGTCAAATTAATTTAGATGCGTTTACCCTGACGCGATCGCGAATCAAACCTAGCAGAAATAAACGAGTTTTGACCGAAAGTAATTTGATCGCCAGCCTCCGGATTCATCCGTAAGGTCATATCATGTCCGATGCCATCGGACTTGATATCATTTGGTTGAACTACTTACAGGATCGTAAAATCGGCAACATTAATCAGTCCAGTTGACACATTGCTGAGAGTTGCTAACAGTTAATCTGTAGGGTGCGTCGCTGCGAAATCTTGAATAGAAATTGCAGATTTACGGGTGGCGACGCACCTTACTTACTAGAAGATTCTGTGTACAAAATATACATGGAATACGTTGTATATCATTCCGGCACAGTCGGAAATAAAAAAATGGAAGAGCAAATTATTCCATTTTTTTTGTGGGCGATCGAGCAAAAGTATCGCCCGGATTGTGATGCAACTCAAGCTGTTTTACGATCGCACCCGCAACGTCAGGCGCACTGGATTCTCAATCGAGTGAGGAATGCGCCAGCTAAACAGCCATTTTTTAGTAATCGATTGAGGAATGCGCCAGCTAAACAACCATTTTTTGATGATTTTCAGCAACTCCACATCCGCCACAGTCGAAGCCTCAGCATCCACAACTATGCGGCTGGCGCGCACCTTACCGAAGACAATTTCTAACACTAATTCGCCATTGATACCGCGGGGCACAGTCAGACTTTCCAAGTGTTCGTTTAAACTATCACGCGCCACTTCATCCAACCCCGCAGCGCTAACCACTTCTACAGGTGATGTGCCGCGCGGGCGCGCCTTTGACGGTGCGCTCGCTTCACACAGCATCTCCGGAAAGCTGCTCAATGAGATGCCGCGTTCTATTTCTGCATCTTCTTCATCGGCAAGATACTGCATAGACCTTGCAACAGGTGCAGAACCTCGACTCATCCTTTTGAGCTGTAAATAGCCTGTGTTGCCAAATACGCCCTCATATTCCACAGCTTCCGGCATTTCTACCGGCACATTCATCGAGATGGATTCCGTACCCGGTTCGACGCGCACATCATCGCTGACAGCCACAAAAGCCGTGTACTGCGACAGAAGCTGATAGGTTAGCGCCGTTTCTGTCACTGTTTCCACCCCCACCTTGGTTTCGTACTGCACCATCTGATTCATCAAATCTTTAATGCGGTGCCGCCCCCAAAGCTGGGCAACTGCCGGATTTCCAGGATCGGTAAAGTTCATTTCGTAGGTTTGGACGTACTGGTGTCCGCCTGCACTAACCCCTTTTATCTGAAGTGTTCCAGCTTGGCGATCGCCCTTTTTTCCAAACAGAACCAGCGGTTGTTCGGCAAATAAATCCGGCGCAACTGACGGATAAATTACCGGATTTTCGCCCTCTCCCTGCCAAGTAATTTCCAGATTTACCAACACCGGATTGTTGATTTGCCGGAAAAACTTTTCGACAAATTCGTTAACTGCTTCGTCATGCCGGACGATCCGCGAGATTCCCCGCCCGATTTCCGCAAGGCGATCGAGCAAAAAGCGATTGACGGAACTCCCCGCACCGAAACTGTACAGGCGATTCCCCGATTTGAGATGTTGCTGCACTTCGGCGAGAACTTCGTTTTCGTTGCCGATGTAACCGTCGCTGAGGAATAAGTAGTTAAGCAAAATTAATTACATAATTTTCTCCAAATTCTTTAAGTATTTTTTCCACACATGAAACAAGAGCTGGCCAGCTAGAATAGGCATTTATTTCGATCCATTCATATTTAATAAACCGCCACAGAATCTC
>NZ_JANMZH010000554.1:0-4392 GCF_031383065.1 Microcoleus sp. OTE_8_concoct_300
TTATGTAGGAGATTGTTTATTTTGTCAGTATATCTTCCCTGGCTTTCAGCATTGGTCCGATATCTGACAAAATAAACCTGGCTTTCATCCCGCCGCTAAATCAAAGATTATAGCGGGGGCATTCCCGCTGAGCGAGGTAAATCTATGGGAAGACCAAGCCCCAAAAAGTACCGAGCGGCCAGCACAGATGTAATTAACGCTAAAAGCAGAACTGTAGCTTGAAAATCTTGCCCCAGACAATTCACTCCTTTGCGCCAAAGACCGTAGCTAATTGCAGCATAGAAGCCAAGGTCATTCAGGGCAACTGCGACGATCGCTCCTAGCAATCCTGCGGTGAAAAATCCCACCCACAATCCAATGGCAGTCCAAAGAAACCGCAAGAATTGGCCGAAAGCTGGATATTGAATTTTCCCGATCGCAAACACAGCTAACTCAATTCCGTTATTACAAAGTACCCTCGGCCAAAAGCCAAGAGCTAGGATCGGTAACATCCAAGCAGCCTGAATATACCTATCGTCATACAATATCTTAATCGCGACATCCCCAAAGCTAACCAACAGTGTTAAGCCAACCGCGAAGGCGATCGGGATCGGTTGGCGATTTTTGAGGATCTTAGCGCGAAGTATTTCGCGAGGCTGGTCAACCAACTTGGTAATAGCCGGAAACATCACCTTGCCACTCAGGGCTAAAGTGATAGAGCGCGGTATGTCAGCAAGCGTGAGAGCAACGCCGTAAACGCCCAACACATCCAATGTCAGTAATTTTCCCAGAATCAGCCGATCGGCTTGCTCTGCAAAAAATGTTAAAGCGGTTGAAACAAATATCCACTTTCCAAAAGAAAGAATTTCTTTAACTACCTCTTGATTCCATATCAAGCGGTTAGGCGAACCAGAATTCCAATAGTGGCTCCAGATTAATTGCAGAATTTGTGACGCAAAGGAGCCCATCAATATCGCCCAGATGGTCGGACTCAACCTTGCCCAAACAATCATTACCACAATCCCGATCGACTGTCCCGACAACTCAAAAATTGCTAGCTGACCGAAAGCCATATTCCGGTTGAGCGTGAACACCGAAGTTGAATTGAACCCGCAGATCACCGTCCCCAAACCCACCACAGGGATTAACCAAAGGAACTGAGGCTGTTGGTATAAGTGGGCAATTGGCGCTGCCAGCAAAAGCGTACAGAACCAAAGAATCACGCCACGACAGACCTGCAAAGTCCAGGCAGTGTTGAGAAAATCTGGCTCTTCCCCGCGCTTGTTCTGGATGAGGCTAGTACCGATACCGAGGTCTGAGAACAGGTGCACAGCCGTTATGAATACGTAGACGAGACTCATAAGACCAAAAATTTCCGGTACTAGCAGGCGAGTCAGGATCAGGTTACTGCCTAACCGCAGCACCTGACTAAGCCCATAGCTAGCAATCGTCCACACTGCCCCCCCGACAGCAAGCTGTTTAACTGATGACATAATAAATTTGGCGTAAGGGAAACCGAAAGAGTCGGCTTTTGAGCGAGGTTGTGGTACCAGTTGCTTTTAGCAGCTCACCTGCTGACACAAAAAATACTCGCCAATCTATTGTTGAGCTATTGATGGCGAGACTTCTCGATTTTAGACCTCAACAGCGCTGCTAATTACCCGATCTGTGCAGCGCGATCGGCACAATGCTGGTCGGCCAATCCCCGTACCCTAAATGTGTGGATCTTAGATAACATAGTTACAGTGTTACAGTTTATATAACAAAGACATCATAAACTTTATGTTAGGGAACACAGTGGAATTTATCTGAAAGTTGCACAGCGGCTAACTACCTGATTAATAATTACTCATTACCAATGTCACACCCTCTCTACGTCGCCTTTATTTGGCACCAGCACCAGCCTTTGTATAAATCGAGGGCATCTACGGTCGGACCAGACACCAGTTCCCGATCAAACTCGCCCATATTGCAGTCCAGAAACTTTGACATCCAAGGTCACTATCGACTGCCTTGGGTGCGCTTGCACGGAGTCAAAGACTACTTGGATTTAGTACTCCTTCTGGCAAAATATCCCAAACTGCATCAAACCGTAAACCTGGTTCCGTCCTTGATTTTGCAGATAGAAGACTCCATCGCAGATAGAGCAATAGACCCTTACTTGGCGGTAACTCTGAAGCGAACCGAGGATTTAAACATCGAAGAACAAGAGTTTATTTTAGAACACTTCTTTGACGCCAATTACCACACCCTGATTCAGCCCCATCCCCGCTACGCTCAACTCTACACTCAGCGGCAGGAAAAAGGCATTCAGTGGTGTTTAGCAAACTGGAAGTTGCAGGATTTTAGCGACTTGCTGGCGTGGCACAATTTAGCTTGGATTGACCCGCTGTTTTGGGATGACCCGGAGATTGCAGGGTGGCTCAAACAAGAACAAAATTTTAGTTTAGCCGACCGAAAAAACATCTACTCAAAACAAAAAGAAATCCTCGCTCGCATCATTCCCCAGCACCGTAAAATGCAAGCTGAGGGACAGTTGGAAGTCTCCACAACCCCCTACACGCACCCGATTTTACCGCTGCTTGCCGACACCAACGGCGGCCGGATAGCCATTCCCAACATGACGCTGCCACAACAGCGGTTTCAGTGGGAAGAAGATATTCCCCGACACCTGAGAAAAGCCTGGGAAATGTATCAAGACCGGTTTGATTGCCAACCGCGCGGTTTGTGGCCATCGGAACAAGCAGTCAGCCCGGAAATTTTGCCCTACATTGCCAAACAAGGCTTTAAATGGATAGTCTCGGACGAAGCAGTATTGGGGTGGACAATTAAACACTTTTTTAACCGCGATGCGGCGGGGAATGTCTGGGAACCAGAATTGTTATATCGCCCTTACCGTTTAGAAACTCCTGACGGTGATTTAGCAATAGTATTTAGAGACCACAGATTGTCCGACTTGATCGGGTTTACCTACGGTTCGATGGAACCGGAAAAAGCAGCATCAGATTTAGTGGGACACTTAGAAGCGATCGGCAGAACTCTCAAACACCGACAGTCCGACAGCCAAACAGCTTTAGAAAATCCCTGGTTAGTTACGATCGCCCTAGACGGCGAAAATTGCTGGGAATTCTATCCCCAAGACGGCAAACCGTTCTTAGAATCCCTCTATCAAACTCTCAGCGATAATCCAGATATCAAATTAGTCACAGTCTCAGAATTTCTCGACCAATTCCCAGCAACCGAAACAATTCCCGCAGCCCAACTGCACACCGGTTCCTGGGTGGACGGTTCCCTCACAACTTGGATCGGCGACCCCGCGAAAAATCGCGCTTGGGACATATTAGGGCCCGCGAGACAAATGCTGGCAAACCATCCAGAGGCCACAGAAGAAAGCAACCCAGAAGCTTGGGAAGCACTTTATGCGGCCGAAGGTTCCGACTGGTTCTGGTGGTTTGGCGAGGGTCACACGTCGAACCAAGATGCCATGTTCGACCAGCTATTTCGCGAACACGTAGTGGCGATTTACGAAGCTCTTGGCGAACCCGTACCCCCGGAAGTGCGGCGACAAGTAGAGGTGCACGAGGTTCAAGGCGACCACCAGCCGCTGAGCTTTATTCACCCGGTGATTGACGGTATCGGCAACGAACAGGATTGGGACAAAGCCGGCCGGATTGAAGTTGGGGGAGCAAGGGGTACGATGCACCGGAGTTCGGCAATTCAGCGGCTTTGGTACGGGGTTGACCACTTGAATTTTTACATTCGCGCCGACTTTAAGGCAGGGGTGCGGCCGGGAATTGATTGCCCTCCAGAGTTAAATTTGTTTTGGTTTTATCCCGATCGCACGATGAAAAACAGTCTGATTCCGCTGTCGGATTTGCCCGACGAAGCACCGCTAAACTACCGATTCCACCATCAGTTAGAGATTAATTTGCTGACGAAATCGATTGGGTTTCACGAAGCAGGAGAGGGCGATGAGTGGCAGCCCCGCCTCAGCCGGGCCCAAGTGGGATTAGATAAATGTTTGGAGGTAGCAGTGCCTTGGGCGGATTTGCAGATTATGCCGGACTGGCAGGTGAGGCTGATTGCAGTTTTATCGGAAGGGGAGCGTTACTCTACCTCTATGCCGGAAGATGCTTTGATTGCGATCGGAATGCCGTAAAAAGTCATTAGTCTGTAGGGGCGGGTTTCTGAATTAGTCATTAGTCATTAGTCATTAGTCTGTAGGGGCGGGTTTCACGAGCAAAATAGAACGGCTAACCTAAATACATATAAACCCGCCCCCGCCTGAATTAGTCATTAGTCATTAGTCATTAGTAAATAGTCATTATTCATTAGTAATTAGTCATTAGTCATTAGTCATTAGTAATTAGTACTTATTAATTTTTTTAATGAAAAAAAAATTAAAGAATTATT
>NZ_JANMZH010000557.1:0-14021 GCF_031383065.1 Microcoleus sp. OTE_8_concoct_300
TTATGTAGGAGATTGTTTATTTTGTCAGTATATCTTCCCTGGCTTTCAGCATTGGTCCGATATCTGACAAAATAAACCTGGCTTTCATCCCGCCGCTAAATCAAAGATTATAGCGGGGGCATTCCCGCTGAGCGAGGTAAAATTGCTAAAAGTTCGTAATTTTCAGTCGAGGACGCATGGACTTTCAGAAACCGGGTTTTTGGAGCCCGCGTGCGGGTTCGGGCGAAGTACACCCGCGAAAAAACCCGGTTTCTGACCACCGGTGCGATCGCCAACTAATGAGTGTAGGTATCGCTAAGTGGAACGACACCCAACCTACATTAATTTAAACTGCTGGTTGAGCTAGCAGCGAATCTAACTCTCCATCTGCATCAAGTTTGTTAATGTCATCGCAGCCGCCGACGTGGCGATCGTTAATAAAAATTTGGGGCACGCTGCGGCGTCCGTTAGCGCGTTGGGCCATTGCATTTCTAGCGGCTTCGTCGCCATCAATTTTGTATTCTGTGAAATTTACGCCTTTCCACCACAGCAAAGTTTTTGCCCGGATGCAGTAGGGACAGGTTTGCCAAGTATAGATTTCAACATTGGCTTTGATGCGATCGGGCTTGCGGCCCAAGATGGGATTGAGAAAATCAAGCATTTTCGTTACCGGGGTAAAAATTGAACGGTTGAGAGATTAACGTCATTTTAGCTAAACGCCGTCAGTCCCGCCTCCTACCCAAACATCGGCGCGGCATGGAATTGCCCGCCGCCACCTGTGGCGTTGTGATTCGCGTCACACATTGACTCGACTCGGATCACTTACATACACGCACCATAATCACATTGGAACCTCATTAATATCACTGATTTCTTGGGGAAAACAAGGAATGATTAATATATCGAACTCAACAGCACTGCCATGACTCCACTACAACTCCTCCCCGGCGCTATATCTGAAATCCTCGCTTCTGTAACCGACACAGGCGTTTTGACTCTGGCCGATCGCTACGGCTTGATGGCCGCCACCTTCGACGACTCTCTGAATGATGAAGATAGAGGCTGTGTCAACCGCTTGCTGCGGTCGGTGCTCAGAGGCCGAGTGAAAATGGTCAACGAACTTTCAGCAGCATTCTAATCGGAATTTGAAGTTTTGTTCTGAAGGCAAAGTCACTAAGTGGTAGATAAAGATAAAGATGGCGAAAGTGACTGGCAGTCGAGCGCCCGGCGGGAGTCGCAGAGACTTGAAACAGTGGCAATTTCAATTCAATTTAAAGTTTTATCCTCTAACTCAACAACGGTTTTTTCGATGGGCAGCCTGTTACGGGCTGCTTTTTGTTGGACGGCTAATCTGTAGTCATTAGTCATCAGTCATTAGTCATTAGTCATCAGTCATTAGTCATCAGTCATTAGTCATTAGTCAACAGTCAACAGTCAACAATAATTCCGGTGCAGCCGGAATTGATATTATTTCCCTAGGGAAGCGGCACGGTGTCCTCGATATCCCTAGGGAAACGGCACGGTGTCCTCTAATCGCGGATTTCCAGGTTGTACAGGCTGCAGAGGGCAATCAGTTTTTGTTGGAATCGATCGCGCACTGACTCTGGGGCAACAATCGCGCAATCTTCCCAGTAAGGAGAGATTTCGCGAAAAAACCAGAAGGTATTTGAGATATTCCGAATCACTCGCTTGATAGGCGGCTCCCCTTCTGGTTCGCTGACTTCCTCATCTTCCTGCTTGCGCCTGTAGTTAAAGGCAAGTCTGCCGGATAAATGAAATTCTACGGGAATCCGGGCTAAATCTGGCAGCCAAGGTTGATCGACCGAAATCACCGCAGCATCTTCAATGCGATCGAGCAGCAGCGTCCAGTTGTGTTCGAGTCCCGGTACGTCTTGATTACCCTCAGATTCTTCGCAGCGACACATTAAATACTGTCGCTTTTCAATAGGGACAATCCGAGCGTGTAAGACTGTGTAACTCCAAAGGCGATCGGCTGCATCTCGATAGGAAAGGCGAAATGGTTGCTGTCTGTGGATGAAGTTATCGATTTTTTGCCGCCAAGCGGGTAAAGGGTTGCTCAAAAACCGATCTATTTCGGCCCGGAAGGGGAGAGTTAGTTCGCTGCGCGAGCTCAACAATTCGGCAATTGCCAGCGCTTCATCAATTTTGCCCAAGTCGAGCAATTGCTGTCGGGCGATGTCTAGGGCTTGGATGCGGGTTTCCGGCCAGTCGTGGTTGGGGGCGATCGTCAGTTGGCGGCGGGCGATCGCTTCTATCAGTTTGGATATGTTCGGGCGATCGCCCCACGTCTTCCCGAATTCTTGGGCCAAGGCTTCCAACTCGGCTTTATCTCGTTCAGAAACCGATAGGGTGATCGATTGACCTTTGCGACTCATAAATATACGGACACTTTCTCATTGTACAGGCTTGATTATCTCTATTGTCGGTGTCAATATGAGGAATATCCACTTTCTACGGACACAGATTCAGCGTATGTCCGATTACCAGATTACCCTCAAATCCGTTTACTCCTGTCCCGCTGCGGAAATTCCCAAGAAAGTCAAATTACCGGAAGGTTGGACTCTTTCTTGGCATCAAGCCGAAACTTTAAAGGCAATTCGCAACCCCAATATTGATGTCATTATCAACTCAGCTATCACTAGCGATGGCAAAAGTTTAGCCGCTTTTTTAGAAACATTGCAGACAAATTGTTGTGCAGTGGCGCTATATCCGACGAATGAACTGGCGCGAGATCAGGAGACTCAAATTAAGCGCTATATCGAACAATTTCAGCCCGATCATCAACCCCGCATTGTGCGACTCAGCGGCTCGGAATTAGAAATCTATGCAGAAAATGAAAAACTGAGAAAATCAGCCGCGATCGCATCTCGTACAGGTCAATCAGAGATTTTATTAACTAACCCGGATATCTTGCACCATCTCCACCGAGGAGCGTATTTAAGCTCTGAAGATAGCCCCGATAAACTGTGGGGTCGCATCGACAAAGATTTTGACCTATTCATTTTTGATGAATTTCATGTTTTTGCGGCTCCTCAGATTGCCAGCGTCATCAACACCCTGTTATTAATTCGCAATACAAACCGCCGGAAAAAGTTTGTATTTTTGTCAGCAACTCCAGACGAGCAATTAATTAAGAGACTAGAAACATCAGGGTTTCGCTGTCAAAGTATCGATCCTTTAAAAGAAGGCAAATATCGGTTTCCCGATCGCCCTGCTGAAATCGAACAGTTGAAAACAGACTCATGGCGGCAGATATTAAGGGAAAGTACGCTGACTTTTATTTCCCTAGAACCAACTTCAAAAGCTTCTGAAAATTGGCTGAAAGACAGTGCAAATCTCATCCTGACTCACTTTAAACACAATCCCGGCAGTAAAGGAGCTATTATCCTGAATTCAATTGCTGCCGTCAAGCGGCTGACACCATTTTTTCGGGAATTGTTCGCGCCTCACGGTTTAGTTGTGGGCGAAAATACCGGGTTGTCGGGAAAAACGGAAAAAGAGCGATCGCTCTCATCAGACTTA
This sequence comes from Microcoleus sp. OTE_8_concoct_300, assembly GCF_031383065.1. Classification (NCBI taxonomy): domain Bacteria; kingdom Bacillati; phylum Cyanobacteriota; class Cyanophyceae; order Oscillatoriales; family Microcoleaceae; genus Microcoleus; species Microcoleus sp. OTE_8_concoct_300. The sequence goes on from NZ_JANMZH010000557.1 coordinate 3,523, forward strand.
GTTCTCGGTACCAGCACAATTGATGTTGGGGTAGACTTCAAAATCAATTTGCTGATTTTTGAATCAGCCGATGCGGGCAACTTCATCCAAAGATTGGGAAGGTTGGGGCGACACGATGGCTGCGATCGCAATGGAGAATTTATTCAGTTTAAAAATTTCACAGCCATAGCACTCATCCCTAATTTCTTAGTTGAACGCTTGTTTGCAGGCGATACTGCCACTTTAGAGTCTAGCGGAATTTATAACCGTCCTTTTTTCTATCAACAAATTCGCGAAAACTACCGCCAAATAAACAATTTTGAGGGATATTACTCCCGTTGGGGCGCGGTGCAGTCAGTTCAAATTTGCTGGGAATTAGGGCACAGGACAATTAAACAGCAGTACGCATCAAGTCAGAAAGCTTTTCAGGAAGCTGCTCAAAAAGTATTTAAAACTAGCTTGGGGAAAGTGGCAGGTAATATTAAACAGTGGGGTAAAGACTGGCAAGAGCGATCGGGAAATAAGACAGGAAATCCCATAGTTGAGGATGCTAGCAGTTTTCGAGGTTCTAGTCCCCTGCAATGTGGCATTTGCGATTTAACCGATTCCCAGGAGGCAGACAAATTTAAAACTTACGATTTACCAGGAATTTTGAGCAACTTGGAAATCGAACCGATGACGGAATTTGCATTTATGCGAATGTTGAACGAGACATCGGAACGCCTTGGGCAACCAATTGCTAAAGGTCGATTTAAACACTGTCTTGCTTTTTTGAAGTTGCGTAGTTATCGGGAGGAAAGACTGAATTGGAAATTTACTTATTGGGGAAAATTAGAGGAAAATGCTGATGCTTGGAAAGTTCAGGTTTTGACGGGGATTGAGGTTGTGCAACCTGAGAATTATTGGATCGGGGAAATCAACAAGCGTTTGAAAAAGCAAGCATTGGTTTGTTATGTGCTGCGCTATCCGGTGGCTGAAGTGCGATCGCGCCTGCGACTGCCGGTACACTTTCAAATTTATCCGATTTGCGATCGGTACAGTTTCCACGATACGACTGCACCTTATTCTATAGCTTTTGGCCAGTCGGCCCTGTTGGTAGATACGCTGGCCCACTGGCTCAAAAGCAAGGGGGATGAAATATGGATTGCGTAGAAGTTCAAGCCCTAATAGGGGGGGTTAAGTCAGGTAGAAAGATAGAGGAACGAACGCCATTAGGAGCGCAGCGAATTTTTTCAATCCCTAATAGGGTGTTAAGCTATCAATAAAAATTAATAAGCTTTTTCTACCTGTCCACACCATAGTACATAAATATAGCAAGGATGACAACTATGTTTAGATCGCTTACACTTAGACCATGGAAAGCTTCGCGGCTCTGTGAGCAACGATCGCGAGTAGGAACACAGATATGTAATCGCAGCCCTTCTTGTTCTCTAGACAGAACGGTTTTTAGCGTCACTTTATTTGGGTGGGGGTATAACGCCCCCCTTCTGCTGCTGTTAGCAGTCAGCAGCCGTGAGTCTTTCCAGTCTGTAAAACCTAAACAGGAGACATTAACAATGCCAAAGCCAAAACGCTCTGGTGAGGGAGGGCCTTTGCTATTTATTCCCTATTCCCGGAAACCTTTTTTGGAAAACAAAAAGAAAGTTCGAGGGAGAAATCGCCACCCCTTTGAGTTGCTGGAAAAAGTTCAGAACTTATTAGAAACTGCATTGGACAGAAATGAGTTTGAGTCAGAGGAGGTCAAAGCAGAAGTCTATGACTTTTTACTAATCCTCCGAGGCTCTAAAAAGGTATCTCAAAGGCGCTAGATAGTAGCACTTTGCGAATTTTCAATAGTTAGGCTCTACAGGATTAGTGTAACTACATCAGAGCCTGTAGAGCTTTTTTGTCAAAAAAAAGATAAGTGAGTTCTTTCATAGACTCCCTAGAGGCATAAAATGGCTAAAAAACGTCAAAAACCAGACGAAGAGTACCAACAACTCTCATTAAATTTTGATATCCCAGTTAATTTGAACTCTGAACAATTAGATGATCCAGATGATGACTGGTTGCAAGATGAAGAATTAGGGGCAAACTTTCAAACCTCCGATCGCACAATCGAACCTCAAACTCGCGACTTACTAACTCTCAAACTCTTGCGAGAAGCCATTCAGAGCCAAAATCCAGGCGATCGCGTCATGGCAGACTTCGCAGAATATGTCTTGCCAAATCTGCTGAGAGTTGCCATTGGCGTCACAGCCAAAGGCGGCAAATTTTTTGACGAACTCGATAAAAAGCAAGGAAAAGAGAATGTTCGACGGCATAATGCAGCGGATCAGTCCCTAAATACTCACCTGCTAAATGGATTATTTCCCGCTAACTTAATTGAACAGCGGTTAGAAAAACTCGATACCACCGTGCGGCGATCGGTGGGAGAATCAGAACGGCGGTTAGTAATTGCTGGCTTTATTCTCCACGACTTTGAAAAATTTCCCGATGTCCCCAACGATTGTCGCAAGTTACCGCTAGAACAGCACCGTCAAATTATTGATGAAAAAGTTCGACAGTTAGGAATAGATAGCTTCATCAATCCCGACGATCCAGATGCTTATCGAGAATACATTGACGATTTGCTCTGCCTTGCTTACAACGCTCAGCGGCGTTGGGATACTAACTGGAATTTTTCCGAATTTGGGTTAAATCCAGTGTTGCGCGATCGCACACTCCGCAGTCTCTCAGACTTGACCTGTTTAGCAGATTCCCTAGCATCTATTATCAAACATCCCCAAGATGCAGAAAATACCAGACTAAACGAGTTAATCCACAGCCTCAGCGACGGGCAATTAAAATTTACTTATCACAGCATCGCTGAAAACAGAGGCGTACTTACTAACGTCGTCAATAACGCTTTAATGGAAGTGCATACGGCGCTGAATACCGACGACCGCACCTACTACGAACCACTGCTTTACTTACCAACAGGTGTAATTTACCTAGCACGATCGGATGCTCCTGCTATTTCAATTGTAGACTTGCCTGAACGAGTAGTTAGCAAGATTAAACAACTCTGCGCCGGACAATTGCAACGGCGACAAACTGGATTTGGCAGAGATGGTAAAGGCATGAAATATGCCGAGTATTATAACCTATTTTTTGATACGTCAGAGTTGATGCTAGTTGCTGTTGATGCTACTTTACGCATTCTCAAAATAGGAAAAAACTCTGTCGCCAAAAGTCGCAGCGATAATCTGATAAAATTTCAGCGTCAGGATGTTTTATCTGCTGATTATAAATTCAATTTTGAGGACGATATTCGGATCGACCAGATTGCTGAACTAGGTGACTTAGTGAGTCGCAAGATTTGGGGAGAACAGGTTAATACTATCGAAGCTGCACGCAAGAAAGACAAAAAACTACCCGCACTACCTCATCTAGATATTGTCGATGAAATTGCTAAGTTTTGGAACCTGTCCGACTATCTGCCGGCCCTGAGAGAAATTCAACGGATTAATGAACGCCTCAAAGAACTTAAACTAAAAGGCAATACAGGCGGCGTTCCTTACGAATGGTACTATTTAGCAGCAAAGTACCTAGAACATCACCCAGGCATTGAGGATGTGCGGGAGGTTTGCGAACAGGCGATCGCCCACATTTCCCAAATGATTAAACCCATTCTTTCACAGTACAAATTGCCCGACGGTTGGGACGATTTGCGACTGTGGGTAACGCGGGTTGTCATGTTACCCGGAAATACACCATTGGACACAGCATCCGGTGAGATATTTTTAGATGAATTGGAACGCTATCAACTCGCTAAGAAACAGGGTAGAGGAAGACAGTTAATCTGTTCGATTTCCCATTCAGCTTACACGGTAACAGAACAAATGGAATCAGCCGTTTTGTTCACCCCTCAAGTTTACACAAACAAACAAATGCTGGGAGGTTCTAACGCCAAACGCAATATTTCTAGTATTGCAGGTTTGGAAATGATGCTGAGGCAAATTTTAATGAATCAAACTCAAGCTGTGGGCAAAAAATTTGAAGATGGCAAATATCGCTATCTCTATTTTTATCCCACATATTACTTCACCCCAGAAACAAATAAGTTTCTGCAAAAAGCCTACACTAGCATTTTCCAAACTCGCTTTGATACCAGCATACGCAATCATTTTATCAGCAAGGATTTACAAGCCGATTTTGGGCGCGAACGCTACCAAAGCATCGATAGTTTCCTAATCGATGAAAACATCGAACCAGGAAAAGACCGCACCTTCAAACTTTCCTATCCCGAAGACCAACCCCTAACATTTTACTTCATGGCGCTTCCGCCCGGCCGAGATGCAACTGATACCGAATCTTGGGTAATGCCAACTTGGTTAGCTTTTGCCTTCCCGATGATTCTGGATGTCAAAACCGTAGTTTCTGAGTCGCCAATTCCACCATTTAACGACGGTGCAGAATTTGAAGAAAGCGTATTTCTTGACAGTGTACCCCAAGCTTTTAGGGTGTTGACGAAGCGCGATCGCTTTCGCCTCGACTACATCCTAGAAGGTTGGGAAGAAAACGGCAAATCTTATCCAGCACCTTTGAATGTTTTAACTGCTGCTTATGCGATTCACCTTGATGTTAATGCAAAACAAGGGAAGTCCGGTTATGACTCCAACTGGGGAAAATTAACTGAACTGGCCACTGATTTTGAAACCAGCCCGCTTTATGTGTTTAGCTACCTAAATAAGTGGGTTCGGAAACAGAAAAATGAAACGGCGTCAATTCAAAAAATCAAGCTTTATGCTTATCATTTTTACCCTTGTTTTGACTCCTATGCCCAATATAATCATGAAGAGGAACGATTGACTGTGACAACCGCATCAAGCTTAAACCACCCCCAAAAATTGACGGATTTATATCGCAGATTTTACCGTGCAAATAAGCGATACAATCCCAAGGCAAATGCTATCCTGAAACCGATTGATATTGCCTCGAAAACTATCCTTGAAGCCGATCGGAGTTTTCAATGTGAATCTTTAGTATTGGCTGTTGCTGCTGAAGTTTCAAAGCTCATGGATCGCGTTCACTCTTCTACTGCTGAAGGACGCTGGATTTTCAGCAATCGAGAGAAAGAACGAGAGGCAGTTTTAGAGTTTGCTCGCTACTTTGTTGAGGAGGTATTTGAGAAATCATTTGCGGGCGATCGGGCTCGTTTAGCAGGTCGCCAAATCAATCTAATCCGAGATACCTGCGAATTCCTTTACCGTTTAGAGAATGACAAAGACAATCGTGATAGAGATGACAAATCTCCTGACGATTTACAAGAAGAAGCTGACAATTAAAGCTGAATTTTTTGTTTGACAGGCTACACGACAACTACAAAACTAACATTTTTACATAGGACACAAATCATGCCTTTCTTGAAAACAGTTGACTCTAAATTTTTCCACGCTAACATCCCCTACAAACCAATGGGTAAATATGTACACTTCCTGACTGTGCGGGTGACGGAATCTTATCCCCTATTTCAGACCGACGGAGAACTGAATAAAGCGCGAGTTCGCGCAGGAATTAAAGACCAAAATCCGATTAGCCGCCTGACCATGTTTAAGCGCAAGCAATCTACACCAGAACGTTTGGTCGGTCGCGAGTTGCTGCGTAACTACGGTTTTATGACCGCTGAAGATTGCGAATATAATGTTAAGTTTGCCATGAATAATCCTGATTGTATTATCTACGGATTTGCGATCGGTGACTCTGGTTCAGAAAAATCAAAAGTTGTAGTTGACACAGCATTTTCAATTACCGCTTTTGATGAATCTCACGAAAATTTTACCCTCAATGCTCCCTTTGAGAATGGCACAATGGCATCTAAGGGTGAAGCAGGTTCCAAACCAGGCGAAGTTACCAGTCGCATCAATCAGCAAGACCACATCAAACCCCAGATTTTCTTTCCTAGCATTGTCACCCTGAAAGACCCCACAGAAGCTAGTTTTTTGTATGTTTTCAACAACATTCTCAGAACGCGGCACTATGGCGCTCAAACCACCCGCACAGGTAGAGTCAGAAATGAGTTAATTGGTGTGATATTTGCCGACGGCGAAATTACCAGTAACCTCCGCTGGACGCAAGCAATTTACGACAAATTGCAGCTTGACGATCGACTTAATTCCAACAACCCTCTCAATGAAGATGATGTGATTATGGCTGCTAGCGCAACTATCCAAACATTAATGTCTGAGGAATTTATCGTGCATGAAGACTTGATTGGGGATAAGTTTACGCCATTAGTGACAGAGGTGAAAGCGATTATTGGCAATGAAGATGAACTCAAAAAAATGTTGAAAAAAGCTGATGATGAGGCTAAAGCTTACGCGAAGAAGCATATCAAGGGTAAAGCAGGAGCTACAGCAGCAGCGGAGTAAAAATAATGACTTTGATTTACCGCTGTCAAATTGAGTTGCACGATAGCCTTTATTTTGCAACTCGCGAGATAGGGAGACTTTACGAAACTGAGTCGGTAATTCACAATTACGCGCTTTGTTACGCCCTCGGTTTGGTGGATAGCGAAATCTATTCCACCACCGTTTCTGAAGAAGATTCCTATCGCTATTTCTGTCCCGAACAAGTTCCTAAATACGAGCAGCATTTAACCGCGCTCAACCAACAGGGAATTTATGTTACTCCGGGGCGATCTATTTCTCACTCCTCTACTCTCAACACTTGGAAATATGCCAACAACAACTATCACGTTGAAATGGAGAAAACTCAGAAAAATATCCCGAGTTTTGGCAGAACAAAAGAAATTGCGCCGGAAAGCAAATTTGAGTTTTTCATAATCTCAGATAAGTCTCTCAAACTGGCAAAGTGGATACGTTTGGGAAAGTGGATGAGCAAAGCAGCCGTCGAAATTGTAGAACAGAAAGAAGTGAAGCGATCGCCCTCAGAAACAGACTTCATCTTTCCCTATCTTCTCAACCCTTTAGATGTGATGTTTTCCCATCAAGTGATTAGCTACGATGTGGTTAATATGCCCCCAGTTAGCCTCATCCAAAATGTCAAAATGCTAGGACGATATTACGAGTTTGACAAACTCAAAATTCCGGCGTGTATGGAATACCGCTTTCGGGCCGATTAATAGGAGGCAGAGCCTCTAGAAATGCGTTCCCAGTTTCTACCTGGGAACGATAAAAATTAAACCAATTTTAAGCATTAACCATTAACCAATTATGCCACACAGCCTAGTCCTCAACATCCTTCCCCTGGCCCCAATTCCCCCCGGATACCTCACGGGAAGACACCTACACGCCCTCTTTCTCACCCTCGTGAGCTCCGTTGACAAAAAACTCGGCGATTACCTCCACGAAGCCACCGCCCAAAAATCCTTCACCCTCAGCCCTTTGCAAACTAAAAAATGCCCTTTCAAAAAACACCATTTCCTGCAATGGGAACACACAGAACCGATTCCAGCACACTCTCTCTGTTGGTGGCGGATTACTCTCCTTGATGACACTTTCTTTGGCAAGTTAACGAATCTTTGGCTGAATCTCAATCCCTCGAAGCCGTGGCACCTTGGCCCGGCGGATTTGCTGATTGCGAATATCCTCGGTACTGCTCAATTAGATCAACCTTGGGCTAATGCTTGTACTTACTCTCAACTTTACGAACAAGCTTCGGAAACTAACCGCTTAATTGCTTTCAGTTTTGCGACTCCTACTACTTTTAGGCAAGGGAAATTCGATTCGGTGATTCCTACTAGAGATTGCGTTTTTAATAGTCTCCTCAGTCGGTGGAATAAGTACAGCCCGATCGCAATTCCCGATCTTTCCTTTGATGCACTTTTTTCGACATTTGTCAATATCCGAAGTGAAAAGTTGACTAACTATGAAAGCAATTTTGTCGGCATAGTTGGGGAGGTTAGTTATCGGATTTTGGGAGATGTGGAGCCTTTAGTGATTAAGCAAGTTAATGCTTTGGCTGATTTTGCTGTTTACTGCGGGGTGGGGAGGAAAACTCCGATGGGGATGGGAATGACTAGGCGAATAGTTGTTAAAAAATAACCGAATGCAGCAATGCAATTTAACTCGTTTTAACTGGTTCCTAGGCTCTGCCTGGGAACGATATCCAGAGGCTCTGCCTCGCTGGCTCACGGAGGAAAATTGGAGGCAGAGCCTCCGGATCTGTGTTACCAGGCTCAGCCTGGTAACGAGGAATAACTGGTTCCTAGGCTCTGCCTGGGAACCGATATCCAGAGGCTCTGGCTCGCTGGCTCACGGAGGAAAATTGGAGGCAGAGCCTCCGGATCTGTGTTACCAGGCTCAGCCTGGTAACGAGTAACAAACCATCAAAGTTATGAATGATTTTGATTACATTTCTATTGCGTCGCTTAACCAGTATTCCTATTGCGCTCACCGCTGCTGGCGGATGTTTTGTGCGGGGGAATTTACGGATAATCAGTATACCATTGATGGGACGAGTTTGCACGAGCGCGTTCACAGGATGGGCGAGATTAACCAGGATGAAACTTGGCAGGTGCGGGCGATTTGGCTGAAATCCGAGCGCTATAAACTGATTGGTAAATCGGATTTGATTGAGTCGGCTGAGGGTGAGATTTATCCGGTGGAATATAAGCGAGGACAAAAGGGGGAATGGGATAATGATGAGTTGCAAGTTTGCGCTCAAGCGCTTTGTTTGGAGGAGATGACGGGGAAAAATATTGCTACTGGATATGTGTATTACGCGCGATCGCATCAGCGCCAATTAGTGGAGATTTCTGAGGTGTTGAGACAAGAGACGATCGCCACTATCAACGCTATCCAAATTTTACTGCAAACTGGCAAAATGCCTCCGGCTTATTATAGCAAACGCTGTCAAGGTTGCAGCCTTTATCAGCAATGTTTGCCGCAAGCTGCAGAGAAAGTCCTGCGGTATCAAGAAGCAAGTTAACCTGCAAATAGGAGAATTGACAATGGGAACAGTTTATATTACTCAAGAAGATGCTTTTATCGGCAAAGTAGACGAACGTCTGACGGTTAAAGCTGACAAAAAAAATTTGTTGGACGTGCCATTAATCAAAATTGATGGGGTTGTTGCTTTGGGACGCGCCACTGTTTCGCCGGCTGTGGTTGTCGAACTTTTGGAACGTCACATTCCTTTGAGTTTTTTGACGGTAAACGGACGTTATTTGGGGAGGTTGGAACCGGAAATGACGAAAAATATTTTTGTGCGAAAAGCTCAGTGGCAAGCGGCTGGGGAATCGGAAAAATCGGTACATTTAGTGAGAGGGTTTGTACGGGGAAAGCTCAAGAATTACCGCAATACTTTGTTAGAATGTCAGCGCAAATATTCTCCCCAGGATTTGGAAAAACCGATCGCACAATTGAAACAAGTCATCGTCTCTATTGAGAAAACTTCGAGTATTAATTCTCTGCGAGGATTGGAGGGGGCGGGTAGTGCGACTTATTTTGGCTGCTTCAATCGGCTGATTCGGGTGCCGGAATTTAGCTTTGAAGTTCGGCGCCGCCGTCCGCCTACTGACGCGGTAAATTCTCTATTAAGTTTGGGATATTCTCTGCTGCGGCACGATGTTCAAAGTGCGGTGAATATTGTGGGGTTCGATCCGTATTTGGGATATTTGCATTTTGAGCGCTATGGCCGTCCTTCCTTAGCACTGGATTTGATGGAAGAATTTCGACCTTTGGTAGTTGATGCTGTAGTGTTGACGGCGATAAATTTGCAGAAAGTTTCCCCTAATGATTTTACGGCAGAACCGTTGAGCGGGGCGGTTTCTTTGACAAAAGAAGGGCTGCACAATTTTTTGCGACTTTACGAGCAAAAGAAACAGTCAAAGTTCAAGCATCCAGTGATGGGAAAGTTGTGTACTTATCAAGAAGCGTTTGAAATTCAAGGGCGGCTGATGGCTAAGTATTTGATGGGTGATGTTGATAAGTATCCACCTTTGATTTTGAAATAGGGAGGGCGATCGAGTTATGTTTGTTTTGGTTTGCTATGATATTTCTGAGGACAAGCGCCGCACTAAGATTCACAAAATTCTCAAGTCTTATGGGGAATGGAAGCAGTATTCGGTGTTTCATTGCGACGTGACGGATACCCAGTATGCTCGGATGCGCCAACGTCTGAGTAGGGTGATTAAGTCGGATGAGGATAGTATTCTGTTTCACTTTTTGTGTGCTTGCTGTCAGGGGAAGATAGAGCGGATTGGTGGCCGGGCACCGCTGGATACTACGATCTTTATGGTTTGATTTTGCGTCTGGCTATAGGTGTTGAAGGGAGGGGGTGAATTTTAATGGCTGAAAGCTTTACTAGGACTGGGTTTGCAGTGGTTTGTACCTCATGGGGGTCAGACGCAAATGCTGTAAGGCTTACTGGGAAAGAGTTTGAGGTCTATTTGGATTTTGCTCCCTTGACAGGGCGATCGCTCAAATGGTATATTGATTGCATTCAGACGCAACTGAACCTTGAAAACCTTATATTTCAAGCCTCCCAGACCCCGGCGGCCGGAAAAAACCTAAAACCCTATCAGGGATTGAAAC
>NZ_JANMZH010000568.1:0-6255 GCF_031383065.1 Microcoleus sp. OTE_8_concoct_300
TTTGTATTGATAATTAAATAACTTCCACACGTATAGGGGGTGGGGCGACCCGCCCGTCATTTTTGGAGGGGGGGGACGCCCATCCCACAATAACAATTAAAATTGTAAGTTATTTAATTCGCGATCCTTAACTGTTGACGGTTAACTGTTGACGGTTGACGGTTGACTGTAATTCTCTAATCAAAAATCTCAAATCTCAACTCTAAAATCTCAAATCGGCTTGAGTTAATTCGCGCCATTCACCGGGCTTGAGACCTTCGAGACGCAAAGGCCCGATCGCACTCCTGACTAGCCGCAGCGTCGGAAACCCTACTGCTGCGGTCATCCGGCGCACTTGGCGGTTGCGGCCTTCTGTGAGAGTCATTTCCAGCCAAGCTGTCGGCACGTTTTTGCGAAATCTAATCGGCGGTTCGCGGGGCGGCAAAGGTGGTTCTGCTGACAATAATTGCACTTTTGCCGATCGAGTCCGATAATCTTGAATGGTGACACCTGTCTGCAAAGCCGAGATCGCCCCTGCATCGGGAATCCGTTCAACTTGCACCCAGTAAGTGCGGGGATGAGCGAAGATCGGGTCACTGAGGCGGTGCTGAAGGGGCCCATCGTCGGTTAGCAGCAACAAACCTTCACTATCGCGATCGAGTCTTCCTACCGCATAAATGTTAGGAATCGGAATATAATCTTTGAGAGTTCTGCGCTTAGTTTCGCTAGAGTTGTCAGTGAATTGAGTTAAAACGTCGTAGGGTTTGTAAAATAAAATGTACCGATAAGGCATAACAAATTAACGATTTGGTTTTAATATTAACTGAATAGGTATCAACGGAGATATTGCATCATTGTCAATTACCTATTTAGGAACAGGCAAGATGCCTGTTTCACAATAAAATTGAGTTTTTGTGGAACGGGCATCTTGCCCGTTCTTAAGAATGGTGAAAGATGTGAGTATAAACTGATATCCTGCACCAAGGTCAACAACAGGCAAGATGCCTGTTCCACGAAATATGAATCAACTTACACCTAATTTTACCATGCCCGAAGCCACACACCGCGTTTGCATCGTCTTAGGAACTCGCCCGGAAGCGATTAAACTAGCCCCAGTAATTCAACTGTTCAAAAGTTCGCCAACCTTTGACACCCAAGTAATTTTAACCGGTCAGCACCGAGAAATGGTCGAACAAGTAATGCAAATGTTCGATCTAAAAGCCGATCGGGATTTAGCAATTATGCAGCACCAGCAAACCTTAACAGATATTACATCCCGGAGTTTGCAGGGTTTGGAAACCTTGTTTAAAGAATTGCAGCCCGAAATCGTCTTAGTTCAGGGCGATACAACGACAGCCTTTGCCGCTACCTTGGCTGCATTTTACCAGAAAATACCCGTAGGTCACGTAGAAGCCGGATTGCGGACAGACGACGTGTTCAATCCTTACCCCGAAGAGGCTAACCGACGGTTGATATCTCAGCTCACACGGCTGCATTTTGCCCCCACAGCGCTTGCCCAAGAGAATTTAGAGCGATCGGGCGTTTTGGGAGAAATTCACCGTACAGGCAACACAGTAATCGATGCCTTACTTTCTGTCGCCAAACGCCAACCAGAATGCAACATTCCTAACTTAGATTGGAGCAAATATCGCACTATCTTAGCAACAGTTCACCGCCGAGAAAATTGGGGAGAACCTTTAGCAGGAATTGCTCACGCATTTCTCCAAATCTTAGATAAATTTCCCGATACAGCCTTGCTCTTACCTTTACATCGAAATCCCACAGTCAGAGAACCTTTGCAAGCTCTTTTGGGCGACCATCCGAGAGTCTTTTTAACAGAACCATTGGATTACGCAGAATTAGTAGGAGCGATTCAGAGATGTCATTTAATCCTCACAGATTCCGGCGGATTGCAAGAGGAAGCACCTAGTTTGGGCAAGCCAGTTTTAGTATTACGAGAAACCACAGAAAGACCAGAGGCAATTTCTGCGGGTACTGCTAAACTCGTTGGTACTAATTCTGATATAATTACAGCAGCAGCGGTAGAGTTGCTGAGCAATTCCCAAGCTTACAACGCAATGGCAATGGCAATTAATCCCTTTGGGGACGGTTTAGCCGCCTCGCGGATTTTGAAAATAGTTGAAGAGTATTTGAGTTAGCTACCCCTCGATTATTCCGCGGTTTCAACCACAACTACACTTGCCTCTCGTCCCCGCAGAGGCCGACTAATTCCTGCTAAAAAAACTCGTTTCTCCCTCCCTTCCCGAATTAGTAATCCCCACCGCCACCGCCCCCACTGGAGTCGCCCCCGCCAAAGCTACCCCCCGAGTCGCTACTGCTACTGCTACTGCTGTAGTCACTGCTACTGCTGTAGTCACTGCTACTGCTGTTATTGGGCGGATAACGGCGGTGGGAGGAGGAAGGAGATTTCCCAGAAAATAAGCTGCGAAATATCTTAAAGATAATGAAGCCAGGTATTAATGCGATGGTGAATAACCCCACAGGTAAGCCATTGATTGGATTCGATGAATCTTCACCTGTGGATGTACTATTGCTAATCACAGGCGATTGACTAGGTATTGGTGACGGTTTCACCCCTTGAGATGGTACGATTGGAGCCAAAGGCAGCGTGGTTTGAGATTGAGCATTTACCATCGGAGTTTGTAAAACATTTACTAACGCCTTAGTCCCGGCCAATGTGCCTCCGTCAAAGTCCTGCTGTTTAAATTTGGGTGTAATTTCGGTTTGAATAATGCCCACTGCTTTAGCATCCGGCAAAATGCTTTGAATGCCCGAACCTGTTTCAATCTGAACGCGGCGTTCCCCCGACGAAATCAACAATAAAACTCCGTTATTTTTACCTTTTTTGCCAATCCCCCAAAAGTTAAATAATTCTGTAGCAAATGCTTTGGGTGTCGCCGATGGCTTAGTATCAGGAACTGTCACAACAGCGATTTCTGAGCCGTTTTTCGCCTCTAAATCCGAAATCATTTGATTTAGCTGAGTTTCGGTGCTGTCGCTGAGAATGTTTGCCTTGTCCGTTACCCAAGTGTTATTTACTTGGCGAGGGTTCGGTACTTCTTTTACTGTTATAGCTTGGCTCGTTACGGGAAATGCAATTGCCGAAAAGCACAGCAAACTGCTCCAGATTATTTGTTTGTTGCTAAATTGTAACTGCATCGCTTCAGTCTCCTGAATAACTGCTAATCTGAAATTGACATCTATCTGTCCGCCTAATTACAATTAAATAACCAGCTCACTATCATGTCAATTCATATTATTCAGAAGTTGGATTCATAAAAATCATAACTTTAGGTGGGCCGTGCGCACCCTACATTTATACTCCTAGACGCACGCCTGGCGAGAAACCGGGTTTTTAACCAAAATAATTGCTGAAAACCGTCAATCTCGGTTCAAAAACCCGGTTTCTTAGTGGGCGAGTGCGAAGTAATTTAGATATTTCTAAGGAGAGGGAAGTTGTGGTTCAAAATTGCTGCTACCTTTATAACCGGATAAAATAGCCAATTTTTCCAAAGATTGCCGACCCGTGTAATATTTACCCCGAATTTCCCAAGTGGGATAAGCTTTAATATTGGCAGCTTTGCACAAATCCGGTTGAGCATCTTTGCCTCTGGGATCGCACTCAATGTAAGTAATCGCCGTAAATGCTTCTTTGCCGAAAAGTTCTTGTTGCGCATGACAGTGAGGACACCAGTAAGCACCGTACATTCTAGCTTTGATGGTCTGCAAATGGGTTGCTAAAGCTATTTGATCCGGCACGGATTCGCTGCGAATAGGTGGCGCTTCTTGTTCGGTAACAGGCTTTACGGAAGGGGGAGGAGGTGGGAGGGTTTGTGCTAATTTTTGAGTGGATTTGTTGCTGAAAGTGTACTGTGCAATTCTTCCGTCTGCTTTGGTACTGACGAAAATCCCTAAAGTCAGGAAAATGCCGATCGCACAAAAGTTGAATTTACTTAGTCTCATCTTAGATTTCATCTTGGATTTACTAGGATTTCGCGAGCTTGATTCATAGCCTCTACAGCATTGTTTACCACAAAAATGTTAAATTGTGCTAAATCTTTAAAGAAAAGTTTACTTTCGGCGCTGTCATTTAACAAGATAACTTGTTTGTTAGCTTTGAGGGCGAGGGCGATTTCCGAAGCAGTACCCGTCCCCATACCGCAGGCAATTATTACATCTGAAGAAAGAACGTTAATATTATTTCTGGCGTTTCCCATATCGGTGACAATGGCAATATCTACAGCTTCAGAAATGCCGCGAGTGTCATTTCCCGGAAGGATGCCGACTGTTAAACCCTTAGCTGATTTTGCTCCTTTGTTGGCCGCATCCATGACGCCGACATTTCTACCACCAGTTAGCAATATCCATCCTGCTTCGGCGATGAGTTGTCCGAGTTGATAGGCGTTTTCTAAGTCTGTTGATGTGGCACTATCGCCGGGGCCCATGATGCCAATGATGATTTTTTTCATAGTTTTGGCCTGGATATATCGCCTTCTTGAAAGAGCGATCGCCCTTCTGGCATCTGGGTGATCAATAAAGGGCGATCGATCTTTTGCAAAAATTCTCCTTTTGAGCTGCTTACCATAGTAACAAAGAGAGGCTCTATCTTCGAGCCTCTCTTTATTGTTCTGTTATAGGGAACTTTCAGTTGACCCTAGCTAAAGAATTCTGGTCGTAAAATCCCGCTACTCCCATATTGTGGCATTCCATTTTCTGTTGTATAAGCCCAGTAATCAAAACTTTGTGAAAGCTGAGATGCAGTTAGATCCAGATGGCCTGAGTTGGGCGTGGAATTTACCCCGTGCGGGTTGTACAGCCTAAACTGCTGAGTCGATGAATTGTAACCCACTAGAACATATTCATGACTAGCGACAATATTTGATGCCACACCAGAATCTTTTGAACCAATAGTAATCATTAGACCTGCGTTGAAAGCAGTCTTTATGGCGTTGCTATCAACGAGCCCACTAGGCTGGTAAATCTGCAAAGTATGACGTCCTGTGACGTGGCGCATAGCATAGTAACCTAAACCATATTCAATACCAATATAAGTATTTGTCCCATCTTGTTGCTCAATCCAACCGGACTGATTGACTTGAGCATAGGCTTTTTCAGCTAAAGCAACCCACAGTTCACTATTGGGTGTTTTAGCATAAGGCAAGCCTCCCGCATAAGTTGGCAAATATCGATCTACAGTCACATAGTCTGCTACCCCATTATTGTAGAAGCGAACAGTGTAGGTATTATCTCCGTTGTCCGCGAACATATTTTGAATCGTAGTGGGAGAACGAAATGCTGTTGCTGCCAAACTTGCTAAATAGTAGCAATCTCCGAGAGCACCTTGAGCAATATCTTGGTAACTTGCACCATTTTGGAATAGAGAGCCATTGGCATATTGATAGGTATAAGGGGTATAGGGACGGTCAAGACCTAAGAACCACTTCTTAATCAAATTCTCCATTTGAGTTGCACTGCTATTTGCAGACAAGTTGCCTAGAGCATTTCCTAGATAAGTTTGATTAGCGAAATCGCTATTGACAACCTTGTTAGTAAGATTCTGCACAGAATCGGGAATGCTAAAAGGACGGGTATTACTGGTGAGTAGGTTTCGCAGATTCGTCAGCTCTGTACTATCAATGACACTACCATCCTCAGCATTCTGCAAGATACTAATCATTTCATTACGGTTGATTACACTATCTGAGGCAGCTACTCGGGCAGTTGAACGAAGACCTAGATCTTGAATATTCAGATCGAACCAATCCGCTAAATCATTATCAGCAATAGTTACCGTAGCAGTATTAGTCGCTCCCACGGTGTAATTACTAGAAGAGGATACAGTCAAAATTGCAGTTTCATTATTTTCAATCAAAGTGTCATCAATCACATTCAATGGCACATCGACAAAAGTTAGACCTGCTGCAATTGTGGCAGTGCCATTGAGGGAAGTATAGTCAGTGCCATTGAGGGAAGTGCCACTCATGGTATAAGGCACGGTTAGGGCGGAACTGCTGCTCCCTGTGCGACTAATTCTGTACATCCCCGGATTCGGGGTTTGACCACTAACCACTTCTGCTGCACTGCATCTATGGCACTGACGGTGACTGTATTTTGATCATTATCAGCAATAGTTACCGTAGCAGTATTAGTCGCTCCCACAGTGTAATTACTAGAAGAGGATACAGTCAAAATTGCAGTTTCATTACTTTCAATCAAAGTATCATCAATCACATTCAATGGCACATCGACAAAAGT
>NZ_JANMZH010000576.1:0-2712 GCF_031383065.1 Microcoleus sp. OTE_8_concoct_300
TGACCGCAATGTACTAAGGATCGCGAATTAAATAACTTACAATTTTAATTGTTATTGTGGGATGGGCGTCCCGCCCGTCCTTTTTGGACGGGCGGGACGCCCATCCCACAAACTTGTGGAAGTTATTTAATTCTCATTCCTTACCTAAAAAATGCTGTAAATGCGAGTCCAGCCTCGGTAACAACACTTTTACGAAATTGTCAAGATAAATTAAGATGTGCTTATCTTGCGATCGCCACCCTCTCTAATTAATCACCTGTCGCTGCGATCGACAACTTTCCGTTGCTGTTGGCGTTTCATCAGCACCCCTCCTACAACACTAGCGAATGCAGTTAACGACGTAACGGGTTCGGGAACAGACTCCGAGGCACCAACTTTGTATGCATGGTTGTCACTCTCGAATGCAATCGAGCTATCGCTTAAAACTACTTTGTTAAAAAACTCTCCCGGTTGGGCGAAGAAATTAGCGTAAACACCACCATTGGTGATGACGCTGCTGTCAATAGCATTACCACTAAACGATTGAACGAGTGTATTACCGTTGAAGAAACCAATGGTGTTATTTGCGCTAGGTGTTCCCCAATACAATCCAAAGTAATCAAGTGGATTAGCAAAGGCGATAGTAACTGGACTGGTTCCTCTTGCATCGCCCAATACGGAAACTGCCAGGTATCTCGAGTTGTCATCAAGCGAAATAATAGAGCTAACAGTGTTGCCTGAAACAACCGCAGGACCAGGACCAGGAGCAGAGTAAATAGCCAAACCGCTGGTTGGCGCACCCGACTCGAAATCGATTGTCGTTACCCCAGGCACGTTGGAGAATTGCCCTTGTCCGGCAACAGGTGTGCCCCCAAATGTCAGCGTAATAGCGTCGGCTGGATCGGAAATCACAGTAAAAACTGCTGCTCCAATGATTAAGACTGACAATTTGTTTATAGAAGTCATGAGATTAATTGCTCCCAAAATGTGAATGTTGACCGTAGACAATCTCAACGAATTGTTACCCCATCTTACTTACCTGGAGATACCTGCCACTGATTTAGTTAGACACAGATGTATTAGCATCGCGTAGGGTAGAGTGCAATGAATAAATCCTGCTGAACCTTGCCAAGCTCAACTTTTGATGTCGTCTAAAATAACACAAATTTAGTAGCTTTGATTTTTTTGTAAAGAAAATTAATATAAGCACCGAGGAAGATTATGGGTGAGCACTCTGGCGTTATTGAGGGTGAAGGTTTGTTGTCCATTCGATTTTAGATTTGCGATTCAAGCAATTAGCAAAACTATTTTACCGGTTACTGAGCCTGTTTCTAACAGTTCGTGAGCGGCTTGAGCTTGTTCGAGAGGGAAAGTTTGGCTGACGTGAATTTTGAGCAAATTGCGATCGCACAAACGAGCACACTGCTGCAAAATATGAGCCTGCTGTTCCTGTTCCTCCACCAAACTTTGCAGCATCGGTGTTAACATTAATTCCAGACTAATTCGCAGATTGCGCGTTCTCGCTGTTTTTAAATTGCCCAAAGCCGGATCGGGTTCCAAAATAGTTACCAAGTCTCCATAAATCTTCACAGCCGGAATAGTTTGGTAAAAAGTTTCTCCCCCGACTGTATCGAAAGCCAAGTCAACTCCTTGTCCCTGAGTCCAAGTCAAAACTTCATCGACAACATCAGTATTTTTGTATAAAATAACTGCATCTGCACCTAACTGCTTGACAAAATTGGCTTTTTCCTGAGAACTAACAGTAGTGCAAACCTCAGCACCCTGCAACTTCGCCAACTGTACCGCGACGTGGCCGACACCGCCGGCACCAGCTTGAATCAGGACTGTTTGCCCGGCTTGCAAGCGCCCTCGATCGTACAGCGATTCCCATGCTGTAATTAAAACTAACGGTGCCGCCGCCGCTTCAGCAAAACTTAAAACAGCAGGCTTGATGGCTAGAAAGCGTTGGTCTACAACGGCAAACTCAGCATAAGTACCCATCGGCCCGCCCAAACCGCCATTGCAGAAAAAAACCTCGTCTCCCACTTGGAAACTTTGCACACCAGCACCGACAGCCTCTACGACACCAGCAGCGTCGCACCCCAAAACGTGAGGAGTTTTCTCGGGGTAAAAAGTGCCGCGCGATCGCAACTTAGTATCTATCGGATTGATACCCGCCGCTCGCAACCGCACCAAAACTTCTGTTTCTGTTTGTATAGTAGGGGCCGGGATATCTTGCAGTTTCAATACGGACGGGCTTCCGGGGGTTTCAAAAACGATTGCTTTCATCAGGGGTGTTAATTCTCTTATCGCCTTCACGGAGATCCTACCTTGTATTCGTTACCCATCCGTGACGATATTTAGTGATTTTTAACTTACTCGCCGGAAGTCCCGCCCTGTAGCCGATAGGGCGCGAGTCGGGATGAAAGCAGGGCTGTTGACGGCACTCCTGTGACAAATGCCGAAGGCGAGGGAAGGGGAGGCGGAGGAAACAGCCAATTATCTATGTGGCACAACAGCTTGCAATAAATAATATTTATGATTAACTGAGAGAGTCAGTAACGAGCGGGCTAAAGCCACTGAGCTTGCAACAGAAATCAAGCAAGCTGTATTGACCAGCCTAAGTCTTCACTGACTACGTTATTGGGGTCATAACACCGGAAAATGCGACGCTAGTTTTGGGCTCTGTTGTTTACAGTTAAACAGTCTTAAAGTCACTCTCGACAGTGCTGT
>NZ_JANMZH010000581.1:0-19290 GCF_031383065.1 Microcoleus sp. OTE_8_concoct_300
ACGTAAAAACCGCAGGGCTTGCGGGGTTAGTCTGTGGAGCGAACATAAGACCAAATCTCTTTTAGGGTGGAGGCAGTTGCCCCGAAGCAGAAATTCAAATCGTGAGGTTTGGGAATCCCCGTACCTTCAGGTTGGGGTGGATGTCAAGGTCAGCATATTGACAGATGCGCATTTTTGTGCAAGATTCTCAGAATAATGCCGAAAATCTGCAGCAAAAATTTTTGCTGAAGAGGAAACGACGGTCGATTTAAAACTGACCAGCCTATAAAAAGGTCGAACGGGATACCACGATTCGTTAAATTGGTTGAAAATAATGGTTAAACAATGGCTAAAAGCTTCCACAATAATAAGTAATTGTACAGACTGGAAAAATAGGGTGCTGCTCCACCCGAATTTACGCCTGTGGACAAGTAAGAGCCGACTCTCTTGGCAGAAGCAGGAATCAGACCCTCTAGAAAATATTTCTAGTTGAATGGCGAAGCTTAAATAAGCTTAGCCAAGTTTTGTATAGCAGTGTCAAAGTAAAACTTGATAGAGCAACCTCAATCAGGGTTATGTGGCTTCTGTGAGTTATTGCCTCAATCCCAAATGCCCGAATCCCTCCGATCCAGCCAACTCTGGCAAATCCGCCTGTATCCACTGCGGGTCTGAACTATTGTTGCAAGGTCGATATCGGCTAGTCGCGCCTCTCGGAGGCGGCGGCTTTGGCAGAACATTTGAAGTGGACGACAAGGGCGCCCAAAGAGTGCTCAAAGTCCTGCTCAAAGAACATCCCAAAGCTGTAGAACTTTTTAAGCAAGAAGCCGACGTATTGGTCAGGCTAAGACATCCAGGTATTCCAAAAGTCGATCGCGACGGTTATTTTATATTTACGCCAGCTAACAGCACAGAGGTTTTTCACTGTCTGGTGATGGAGAAAATTGCTGGGGCAAATTTGCAAGACTGGCTGAAAAATCGGGGCCGCCCAATCAGTCAAGAACAAGCTCTGAACTGGCTCAAACAACTGTCGGAAATTTTAGACCAAGTTCACCGCCTCAACTATTTCCATCGGGATATCAAGCCGCAAAATATTATGTGCAAGCCGAACGGGCAGTTAGTGCTGATTGACTTCGGGACTGCTCGGGAAGTGTCGGCGACTTATTTCGCTAAGGTGGGGCAGGGGCAAAATGTGACTGGTATTGTTTCCCCCGGCTACACGCCACCGGAACAAACTAATGGCAAGGCTGTTCCGCAGTCGGATTTTTTTGCTCTGGGGCGCACGTTTGTTTATTTGCTGACTGGGAAGCCGCCGACTGCGTTTCCAGAGAACCCGCGCACGGGCAGATTAATGTGGCGCAAAGGAGCTCCTCAGGTTTCCGACCCCCTGGCTAATGTGATCGATTACCTGATGGCGCCTTTTCCGGGAAATCGACCTCAAAGTCCGCAGATGGTTTTGCAGTGCTTGGAGGAAATTAATCTCGACGACGGGGATAGTCAGTTGCCGACTCAGCTGCCGACGACGGGGCAAACTAAACTTCGCGGAACTTCCGGGGCATCTGGGGCGACGCAGCAGACTTCTCTAAACCGCCTCAGACCTCTGAATACGGAATTGAAGAAGCCTCTCCAAAAGGTTTTTGAGTGGAAAAATAAGCTGCTGGCCGGCACGGCTGTTTTGATGCTGGGTATTGGCGCTTCTCAAATTTACGGTTCGCTGCGTTACGGAGTGTTCCCGGCCAACCCGGTGTGGCTGCTTTCTAGTTTACCTAGCAGTCAGTTTTTGCAAAGAAGTTTGGATAATCTCGGGAGTGTAAATGCCATCGCCCTGTCGCCTAACGGTCAAACTTTGGTCAGCGCAAGCTTTGGGACGATTAGAATTTGGAATCTGAGGACGGGAGGCCTGGTGCGGACTCTCAATTCGGTGCATTCTAAAAAATCGGTCAATGCGGTGGCGGTGAGTCCGGACAGCTCGATTTTGGCCAGCGGGGGCGACGACAATAATGTGATTATCTGGGATTTGAAGACGGGGCGACGGATACGGACGATTCCCGCTCACACAGCCGCCGTCAACGCCATCGCTTTTAGCAAGGACGGTAAAACTCTCGCTAGCGGCAGCGATGACAAAACTGTTCGCTTGTGGAATGCTAACACCGGCGGCAGGTTGCGGACTTTGAGCGGCCACGCCGGACGAGTAAACGCGATCGCATTGAGCGGGGACGGTAAAACTCTCGCTAGCGGCAGCGAGGACAAGACTCTGCGTTTGTGGAATCTCGCCACCGGAGAAGTCAGAAGAATTATCACAGGTCACGGGGGCGCGGTTAATGCTGTGGCTTTTAGCCCGAACGGGCAAAGTGTGGCTAGTGCTAGCACGGACAATACGATCCGTTTGTCGAACGTGCAAGACGGGAAGCGCACCCGCACTTTTAAAGGCCATTCGAGCTGGGTGAGGACGATCGCCTTTAGCCCGGACAACCGCACTTTGATCAGCGGGGGCGGAGATATTATAGTTTGGGATTTGAAGACGGGAAAAGAAAGAAGCATTCTTTCTGGTCACAGTCAGTTTGTGACTTCTGTTGCTATTTCCAGAGATAGCAAGACTTTTGTAAGCTGCAGTCCCGATCGCACCATTAAGATTTGGCGAATGCCGTAATTATTAGTCATCAATCGATTTTTGATTTTTGATTTTTGATTTTTGATTGAAGAGTCGAGGCGATCGAGAAATCCCCTCCCGACTTCGACGTGGAAGTCTGGCGATTTGAGATTTGAGATTTGAGATTTGAGATTGAAGAGTCGAGGCGAGGGAGAAATCCCATCCCGACTCGGACGTGGAAGTCTTGGTTTTGCCCGCCCTACAATCGATTTTAGATTTTTGATTGAAGAGTGGAGGCGATCGAGAAATCCCATCCCGACTCCTTCGTACCATTTTTTTGCTTCTAATAAGGATTGAAGTTTGCTGAATTCGCTGTTGCTTTCTTGTGAATTCGCCGTAAATGCTGGTTGCAAAACTGCAATAAATGTGCCTACTAATGCGAGGGATTGTTTGCGAAGTTTAATCACAATCTTCCCTTCCCCTTAGGAATGAGAATTAAATAACTTCCACAAGTTTGTGAGATGGGCGTCCCGCCCGTCCATTTTGGACGGGCGGGACGCCCATCCCACAATAACAATTAAAATTGTAAGTTATTTAATTCGCGATCCTTAGTAAAAGTGATTTAACAAGCAGTTTACCATCTCTAGCCCGAGATGAAATCTTCAGAGCCGATGAGATTGGGAACAATACCTGTCAAAGAAGCTAAAACTTCACCGCTGCCGGCTAGTCTAATTAATGTGCCGTTAATTCCAGGGTAAATAGATAGCTGTCCGAAAGTCAAGCCATTGATTAATTGAATGGTATCTTGACCGTTGCCGAAATCAGAGATTGTATCAACTCCCAACCCCGCACCTAAAACAAATACATCATTGCCCAAACCGCCGACAAGGGTATCGTTGCCCAAACCGCCGTTGAGAGTGTCAGAACCTTTGCCGCCATAGAGGATATCGTTGCCGTCGCCGCCATTTAAGACATCATTACCCCGCAAACCGGTCAGCACGTCATCGCCTTCCAAACCGTTGATGATATCGTTGCCACTGGTGCCAGTCTGGTTGTCGTTGCCGGGAGTGCCGTTGATGACGTTTGGAGTGCTGCTGGTGTCAACAACAAAAATGTCGTAGTCATTGTTAGTATCCCCCGGCACGAAGTTGGAGGATTTTGAATCAAAAGCTACAAACCGCCCGTCGGCTGAGATGGAGGGGCTATCGGAGTAACTGTTCCCCGGATTGCCTGCTGAGTCTAATGACACGAGGGTGGTGGTATTGGTGAGCGTGTCCCGCACGAAGATGTCTCGGCCACTGTTAGTATAGTCCGGCACTTTGTTGGAGGCATCAGAATAAAACGCCACAAACCGCCCGTCGGCTGAGATGGAGGGGCTGTAGGAGCCACTGTTCCTCTGATTGCCTGCTGAATCTACTGACACGCGGGTGGTGGTATTGGTGAGCGTGTCCCGCACGAAGATGTCTCTGGTACTGTTAGTATCCCCCGGCACTATGTTGGAGGCATAAGAACTAAACGCCACAAACCGCCCGTCGGCTGAGATGGAGGCGTTGTAGGAGGCCATGTACGCCGGATTGCCTGCTGAGTCTACAGAGACGCGGGTGGTGGTATTGGTGAGCGTGTCCCGCACGAAGATGTCGTCTCTCCTGTTAGTATCCCCCGGCACTATGTTGGAGGCACGAGATTCAAACGCCACAAACCGCCCGTCGGCTGAGATGGAGGGGTTGTAGGCGCCATTGTTCGCCGGATTGCCTGCTGAATCTACTGACACGCCGGTGGTGGTATTGGTGAGCCTGTCCCGCACGAAGATGTCTGGCCTAAGGTTAGTATCCCCCGGCACTATGTTGGAGGCATGAGATTGAAACGCCACAAACCGCCCGTCGGCTGAGATGGAGGGGCCCTCGGACTCAGCGTTCCCCTGATTGCCTGCTGAATCTACTGACACGCGGGTGGTGGTATTGGTGAGCCTGTCCCGCACGAAAATGTCGGTGTTATTGTTAGTATCCCCCGGCACGAGGCTGGAGGCATTAGAATCAAACGCCACAAACCGCCCGTCGGCTGAGATGGAGGGGGCGTAGAAGAAGCTAGTACCGTTCTCCTGATTGCCTGCTGAATCTACTGACACGCGGGTGATGGTATTGGTGAGCCTGTCCCGCACGAAGATGTCTCTGGTACTGTTAGTATCCCCCGGCACGAGGTTGGAGGCCCGAGAATAAAACGCCACAAACCGCCCATCGGCTGAGATGGAGGGACTACTTCCCCCCCCCAGATTGCCTGCTGGGTCTACAGAGACGGGAGTAATAGTCATAAGCCCTCACATTTAAGAGTACAAGGAAGGAGATTCCCTAATGTTACCCCCAGCAGACAAAATAGCCAGGCTCATATTCCCCGCCCGTTTTTGGCAAATTCATCCACAGTTTGCTGCGATAATTCATGAACAGCCATTGCCTGCAAAACGTCAAAAGGCAATGTCAAATGATGGGCGCCAGCTAATAAAGTTTTTACCGCTTCGGACGGTGATTTAATGCTAGCTGCCAAAATTTCAGTATTTGTTTTTTTCAAGACATCTGCCATATCTTGGACTAAGGCAAAACCGTCTCCCAACAATCTGGTGGCGCGATTCACGTAGGCGATCGCATATTTGGCCCCCGCTTCTGCTGAAACAACGGCCTGGGACGCGCTGTAAATAGCTGTCACCGCGCAAGGAATCGACGGTGACAAATGCGCTACTGCTTGGAAACCCGCCGCCGTTGCTGGAACTTTCAAAACTGTTTGCCGCCCGATCGACTCAAAAGCAGCTTTTCCTTCTGCTACCATGCCATCAAAATCCGATGCCATTAGCTGATAATACACTTCTCCAGGAATCAGTTGTGCCAGTTTTTTAAGAGTCACCTCAGGAGATAACTCGCTTTTTGCCAAAAGTGTCGGATTAGTAGTAATTCCCGCTATCCATCCGAACTTGCTGGCCCGTGCCGCTTCCGCTACAATTGCAGTATCAAGATAAATTGCCATCTGCTCTACACCTTCAGTTTCTTAATAATTTCCCGACGCTTGCTTTCAGATTGAGATCAATCCGAGCGAAATTAATTGTTAAGCTTTAACAATATCAGAATCTCGGAAATATTACTGTTAAGTAAATATAACAATTCAGTGATAGTGATATCCCTCATCGGTAGTAGTGCGTGAGTTTTGAAGGCTGGAGTTTTGGATTCAACAGGACTTGGGATCAGAAATCCCGTTTATTACAAAAAAATGATGGACGACGACATATCTGTGAATAAACCGGGTTTCTCATGGAAATTGAGTAAGTGCTATTTAAGATAGCTAACAACTGAACTCCCAACTTTTAAGTCAGTGGGTAACTGCGAATGTCAGGTAAGGAAAACTTGACTCGGCACATCCCGGATACAAATCAGTTACATTTGTATGAAGAGTGATGTATGCAATAACTCTAGGAGGTGACTCAGAAAATGACCGAAGAAAAAAATCAGCACCCACAAGTCAGCCTTAAGACATCTTCTGAACAACCCCTGTTGGAAAAACCAGCAGAAACCGCTGCCGAATTGTCGAGAAATGTTAAGTCTGAAACTCTGTTTCAAGCGGTTGAAAATAACGCCGAACAGCGTTTGAAGGCTCTAGCCCGCTTAATGATGGTCAGCTTAACTTGGTCGATGGCGGGGCTTTCCAAACGCCAGTAAGTTATGGAGCGCTACCGCAACGGGGGAGTTATGATTTGTGAGTTGTGTTGGGACTTTTGTTTAAATCAAAACTTACTTACAACTCCCGGACTTACATGAAGTCCGGTTAGTTGTAATAAAACCAGTTTTTAGTGAGGAATAAATTCCTTGCTCTCAGGACTAAAGTCTTCAACCGAGCAGTCATAACTTTTATTTAATTCCTTCAAACAGTCCCAAAAAATTCGGTTTCGGACGGGTAACGCGCACTTCCCAAAGCGCTTTAAGCACAGCAAAAAATTCGCGGACACTGTAGCGAATAATGCTTTTTTGGCGAAATTTGCCCCAATACTAGGTTTCCCCTTATTTACTCACCCTCTCCAAAGCCAGTGTATCTGATGACCCGAGGGGTTAATTGAAATACTCACACACAACATCGATTACTTCAAATCTAAACCGGACGACCTGCGGACATTCCACAATCTTGTTGGATAATGGCTATCATCCTGAGAAACTAACTCAAGCTTTAGAGACGGTTTATCCAGAGATGATGACGAAAATTCAATTTGAACTTTCAGCTCAACCATCGAAATCACAAAAGGCGGCCAAAGGGCAATCTGGATTTGTGCCGGCGTTGCGGGCTGACGGGGTAATTGAACGGTCAAATGCTTGGGTGGAGGGATGTAAAAGTTTAGTCAAGAATTTTGAGCGGACACTCCAACGTTCCAAGGCCAAGCTCAAGCTGTGTTTCCCAAGGCTAATGCTCAAAGGACTAGCTACCGCCTAAAAATAGCTCAAATCGGTTCTATACAGGTCGAAATCTTGAGAACCAAAAACAGTATTGATACCCTGTTTAAAACTCCTATCAGAATTAAAAGATATGGCAGCTACAGATGGTTCAAAATTAATACCATATTGTCTTGCCACAGCATATTCATAATCATATTTGATTGGAGCGCCAGGCTTTTGAACGATCAGACCATCCGATGTGAAGGCGACGGCTCCTTTCAAAGTAGAAATAGAAGAAAATGATTTATCCCTCTTCTGTCACTCTCCGAGTGTTAAAATAAATGTATGAAAAGATAAAAACGCTACAAATGAGGCAGAGCAATGGATGTATAGTTACAAGTTCTCAAATATGTGGCGAGAGACGCACAATCAACACCGAGAGCGAGCAATGAATATTGTGCAAAGTATAAAGATATATTCAAAGTAGTAAGAAGTTATGAATGTTTTAAATATTTAAAATATTTACTTTACATTTAGGAATAATTGCACCAATAAAGAGGAAATTATTACCAATAATAGCTAAAGTAGTGCCAATAAAATCTGCACGGTCATTGCATCATTTTATTGCCCAGTCACCTTTGTCAGTAACTGAACTGAAGGAAAAAAATAGACGAAAATTCTCAAATAATTAAAGGGAAAGGTAATTAATAAGCGTAGATGAAACAGGAGATAGAAAAAAAGGAAAAAAGACTGACTATGTAGCTAGACAATATTTGGTAAGTGTAGGTAAAGTAGATAATGGAATAGTTTCAGTGAATGCGTATGTAATATATGAAAATCTAACTTTTCCATTAAGTTTTAAAGTATTTAAACCCAAAGGAACACTAAAACCCTCAGATAAATATAAAAATAAAACTAAGATATATTTGCCTGGGGAAATTATTACAGAATTAATTGATTACGGTTTTCAGATTTATCTATAGCAATCCTTGCAGGAG
The DNA here is from genome assembly GCF_031383065.1 of Microcoleus sp. OTE_8_concoct_300. Classification (NCBI taxonomy): domain Bacteria; kingdom Bacillati; phylum Cyanobacteriota; class Cyanophyceae; order Oscillatoriales; family Microcoleaceae; genus Microcoleus; species Microcoleus sp. OTE_8_concoct_300. The sequence goes on from NZ_JANMZH010000581.1 coordinate 7,968, forward strand.
TCGTAAATTTTTTACCACACCCCAGCCCTCCCCGCGAGTTCGGGGAGGGAGTAAGAAATTCACAAATGATTTAGGATCGCTATAGTATTAGCTGACAGTTTATATGGTGAAAGTAGCCAGTTTCTGAAATTTTTAGATAAATACAAGCTATAGCGGTTCTCAGAAAAGTGAGGTATGCCCTATGCCCACGGAGGCCACGGAGGCCACGGAGGCCACGGAGGCCTATGCCCATGAGTACCTCATCTTTCGCTCGAAAGGCTATACTTTACATTGTATCAATTAGAAGTAATCATGGAGTTTGTCTGCCTTATGAGCCAAGGGTTAGAGCTAATAAATGGTGCCAATTTGAGAGAGTATTTAGCGACGGAAAATCATAAAATAGATATATTAGATAAATAATTTATGGTAAAAAAGGAGCGGTAACATATTGGGAGATAACTACCGATCCAGAAACGATGTCGTCTAATTATACTTCATTTGTTAAAACGAATCTCAAAGGCAAACTTAAGAAAATTGTGGGCAATCTTTAGGGATTAATAACATGGGTAGAATATGGCTTTCGGCAATGTAAACAAGAATTAGGTTGGACAGACTACCGTTTTACTAATTTTAATGACATTAAAAAGTGGGGGTCAATTTTTTTTGTATCTTTACACAATAATTAGTTTAAATGTTCCAGCTTTTTAATCCTTAAATATCTGCGCTTTAACTCAATTTAATCCCAATAATAATTCTGCTAATTTCTCGGCTTATCAAGAATGAAATCACCAAAGTGGATGGAAGAATACGTTGAATAATATTCGTTTCTCAGCCTGCTCGCTTCTCTCACTAATCTCGTTACTCAACTAGCACTCCACAACAATCAAATTTTTGATATTAGCCCGCTCACTTCTCTCACCAAATTAGAACTTCTGTCGCTCGACAACAATCAAATTTTTGATATTAGCCCGCTCAGGTATCTCACCAAGTTGAATTACGTATTTTTTATGAACAACCCGATCAGGAATAGATCTTGTCTGTTAAAATCCGAGTCTCTTGGTAGATTTTAATAGCGAAAACACAGGTCAGATGCGGAGATTGCTTTCATAAGAGATCGCGAAAGCTAACGCTCTTTTAGTGAGCAATGACAGAAATACGTTCTTGATGCGTCAGTCATGTTTAAGGGTAAGGCACCGGATCTTGCAAACCCAATTCCTCAAAAGCTGCTAGCCGCAACCGACAAGAATCGCAAACGCCGCACGCAGTTTCGCCGCCTGCATAGCAAGACCAAGTTTGCTCCCAAGGCACTCTTAACTTGTTGCCTAATTGAATAATTTCTGTTTTTTTAAGTTCGATCAAAGGTGTTACAATATTAATAGCTTCTCCTTCCCTGCCCTGCTTTGTTCCTAACCGAAATACTTCCTGCATGGCTTGGATATAATCGAGGCGACAGTCGGGATAGCCGGAATAATCTAAAGCGTTGACGCCGATGTAAATTCGCTGAGCTTCTAGAGTTTCGGCGTAGGCGAGGGCAAAACTGAGAAAGATTGTATTTCTAGCTGGAACGTAGGTAATGGGGATGTTTTGAGACATTTCTGTGAGAGTGCGCTCGATCGGCAATTCCATCTGATTATCCGTCAAAGCCGAACCGCCCCACAGTGTCAAGTCAAAGTTTACGATCTGATGCGCCTTAACACCGGCAGACAGTGCGATCGCCCTTGCTGATTCCAACTCCCGCCGATGCCTTTGCTTGTAGTCAAATGAAATAGCGTAACACTCACAGCCGTCGGCTTTGGCTTGATACAACACAGTTGAGGAATCCAGCCCTCCCGACAATAAAATAACTGCTTTCACTTAAAACATCCTCGATTGAATTAGCTTTTATATTTATATCAAGTTAGTGGTAAATTGACAAGATAGCAAGACTAAATGCTTGTTGAAAGATATTTTTTTTTACGAACCGCGAAGACGCGAAGTGCGCGAAGGAAGAAAAGAGAAGGGAGGTTAGTTGATAATCTATAGTGTGTGTTTAACTGGTTCCTAGGAAGAGTCTGGTAACGAGTTGAAAGAATCTTCATCTTTTGTGGAACAGGCTTTCGGGCCTGTTCTTGAGATTGGTGCAGGATGTCAGATTTAAATTCGTCACAAGTCGTCTAGTTCGCGGTAATCAGGCAAAGTTGTATCAATTTCTCTACCCTGCCGCACAACGGTACGATCGCTCTGCGCTCTAGATAACAATTCGCTGAAATTCCGCGCCTTAAACAAAATCAAATCTGCTGGTAAACCAACTGCAATTTGTCCTAAATTCGGCAATCCCATTAAATCGGCTGGAGTCTTTGTCACTGCACAGGGCCAATCCCCCCAAGGCCTATCTAAATGGGCGATGCGGACTGCCATATTAAAGACTTCCAAAACGTCGTGATCGCCAAATCCGTAAAACGGATCGCGGCAATTGTCGCTAGCAACTGCAACCCGAATTCCGGCTGCTTTGAGTTCGTGCAGTAGGGTCACTCCCCGCCAGCGCGGCGTAGCCTGAGATTGTCGGTCTTGCAGGTAAAGGTTGCACATCGGCAAGCTGACAATGCCAATATTTGCTGCCTTGACTAATGCGAGGGTTTCTGTTACTAAATCTGGCGGTTGTACGGCTAAACTACAGCAGTGGCCACAGATGATTTGACCGGAAATTTGATGGCGGATGGCGGTTTTTGCTACTTGTTGCAGTGTTACTGAATCTGGATCGTCGTTTTCGTCGGTGTGGAAGTCGAGGTTTAAATTCCGTTCTTTGGCTAAGGCAAAAACTCGATCGAGTTGTTTGTCTAAGTCGGGGTTGATATAGGCGACGCCGCCGAGAATGCCGCCGATTTGGGCTATGCGATCGGCTAGTTTTTCGCCGGCAGGTGTCAAAAAATAGTCGAGGGAAACCAGGGAAACTGCTTGCAAGATCAGCCGATCGCCCCATTCGGCTTGCAGGGCTTCAAATACTTCTAAACTAACGGTTCCCTGTTCGCCCGCGCTGTCGATGTGAGTGCGGATAGCCTTGGTTCCGTGGGCGTAGCTGCATTTTAGTCCGAACTCGATTCGCCGGTAAACATCGTCTGCATTCCAGTTTTTTTGAGCGTCAGCCTGCACTGCGGAGATCGCGCTGGCAAAAGTTCCATCGGGATTGGGCGATCGTTCCCAAATGTGGCCTTTGTCTAAATGGGTGTGCATATCCACAAAACAAGGCCAAACTAAGCCGCCCTGCAAATCTACAACTGGGATATCTCCACAGGAGGATACAGGTTTTGTACCTGCTGGGATAATTTGGGCGATTGCACCCGCTGCAATTTCCACATCCACCAAACACACACCCTCGCCCGTGTGTCTGACGGAGGCCCGATTGGGGTGAAGTGCGATCGATTGCGTCTCCGAGAGAGACACAGGCACGCCAGCATTTTTTAGCAAATAAGTAGATGTAGTTGGCAACATTCAATTTATGAGTTAATCTTTAGATTAAGACTTCAGCGCCCCCAAAAAATGCGACCAAAAAGCATCGTCTATTGACGATTGGTTGCATTTGTGCGCCAGGCTACATTCTCAGTATAACCCTGAGACGACAAATAGTAGATCCTTAACTTTTAAGTCATCTTAGGCAAACAAGCCGACCATCTAGAATACTGAGAATCCAAATAAATCTAGTTGGCGAACACCACAACAGGCGTGCACTCTACCTGCCCAACAAATCGTCAAAAGTTATGGTTGATCTACAGCCATTAAAAACTGTACAAATTTAGAAACCCAATCATGCAAGAATACACTAATTGCCCGGTTTGCAGTTCCAAGAATATCAGCTTTCAGTACATGGCAGGCACTGCACGCAAACCGAAAGCTCCTCCCAAATGGCCAGTTAACCGATGTGAAGACTGCAGCTTAGTATTCGTGAATCCCCGTCCTACATGGGATGAATTGAACGATTATTACCCGTCGGGCTGGCAGTGCTATAACACTTACGTCTCTGATGAAGAAGATGTAGTAAAAGAAGCAAAACAACTCAATGAATACCGACACATTCCCATCCCTGTAGGCAAGCGGTTGTTAGACGTAGGATGCGGCGGAGGTTCCTTTCTTCAAGTCTTCAAAAAACTAGGAGTTGAGGTGGCAGGAATTGAGCCTAGCGCCTCAGCAGCAGCAGCAGCCAGGGAATGCGGTATCGATGTTTTCACAGGCACTGTAGAAGAATATATTGCTAAGAATGGTACTGGCGAAAAGTTTGATGTCATACTTTGTTCCCACACTTTGGGGGCAACCCCTTTTCCCGTTGAAACACTAGATTGTATGAGGCAGTTGCTGGCACCAAACGGTTACATTTGGATAGCTGTACCGAATTCTGATAGCGAATACGCGCGCAAGCTGGGCTGGCGCTGGCACAGTACCGATTATCCTTATAATTTGATCAATTACACTCCAAAAACCTTGGGTTTAGCCGGAGAAAAGGCGGGTTTGGTAGTTCAGCGAAATTATACCTACTCTTTGCCAGGGTCGCTGATTTATTCGATCTGTTTGTGGCGGCGATATCGCTGGTTTATACCGCACAAAGTTACCACCTCACTTCTTAATGACGAACTGATCGAGCGGAAGACAAAGGAAATGGACTCGCGCAACGAAGGCGAGGCAATTCTCATGGAGTTTTGCCATCCTCCTAGCTGAGATTAAGCTGTTGAGAGCAAAAGTATTGAATTTAAGATTTTAGATTGACAGCGCAGTTGCTGCTGAAAATCTAAAATCTTTTTTTTATCTCGGTTGAAAATTATACCAATTATTATAAACCCACTGAAAAATAGTTCGTCGTGATGCTAAGAAGTAGTTACAGCGTATCCCAGGTTTATGAAGTGCAGCTTTAGACACGGCAGTCCCGTGCCCCTATGGGGACCCTTGCGATAAGCGAGTGTACTTCAAAAACCTGCAATCTGCTGTATAATAAATTACTAAATCCCATTAGGCTAAAAATTCGCTCGGGAAACCAACCCTCAATTAAGTAAAACTACCTGTAGCCTAATTTTTTCACCAGTCGATCGGTCTATCTTGTAACAGATTGTTAAAATCCTAGAAAAACTACCATGCTACAACTGAAAAATTGCCCTGTTTGCAATTCACAAAATATCCGTTTCCTCAACAAAGCTGGCACTTCCGATGTGCCTAAAGAACCACTGAAATGGTCGGTTGGCGGCTGTGATGATTGCGGCTTACGGTTTCTCAATCCCCAACCTACATGGGAGGAATTGGTTCCATATTATCCCCCAGATTATCTGTGCTACACCACTTCCGTTGAGGATGAGGAACGAGTAGTTGAAGAAGCAAGGCGGCTGGGCGAGTATCGGCACATTCCTATCCCTGTAGGCAAGCGGTTGTTGGACGTGGGATGCGGTGGCGGTGCTTTTATTCAAGTCTTAAAAAAGCTGGGAGTTGAAGTTAAAGGCGTCGATCCTGGGGTATCGGCTACGGCGGCGGCCCGCGATAGCGGACTCGATGTTTTTACAGGCACTTTGGAAGAATATATCGCACAACATGGTACGGATGAAAAGTTTGATGTTATCACCTGTTCTCATGTTTTGATGGCAACACCTTCGCCCGTGGAAACACTCGACTGCATGAGGCAGTTGCTGGCACCAAACGGTTATATTTGGGTGGCTGTACCGAATGCTGATTGCGAATCGGCGCGGCAGCTCGGCTGGCGCTGGCACAGCACTTATTTTCCCCGCAACATCATACAATTCAGTCCCAAAACTCTGAGTAAAGCTGGAGAAGTTGCTGGTTTGGAAATTCGGCGACAGTCCACTTATTCTTTCCCCGACGCGGTGGGTTATTCACTTTGTTTGCGGTGGCGCCATCGCTGGTTCATACCGCACAAAATTTCCAGCCGCTTGCTGTCGGAAAACTATCTCAAGCGGGCAGCGCAGGAATTGGACTCGCGCAACGAAGGCGAGGCAATTTTAATGGAATTCTGTCACCCTCAAAGTCGGAATTAACTGAGATGTTGCACCATTCTCAATAAGCTTTTTATGAACAGGCAAGATGCCTGTTCCACAAAGAGTGAATTTTCTTGTGGAACAGGCATCTTGCCTGTTCTTGAGAATGGTGCAAGATGTGAAAATTAAGGCGTTTTGAGCAACAATATTCGACTTGAGATTTGAGATGGGAGATTTGAGATTTGAGATTGACTGCACGTCGGCGGCTCAGAATCTCAAATCTTTTTTTTTCGCTTTTGTTAAAGCTTCAAAGTTGGTGTTTGGCAGTTGTGCTGTCTTTGCTGTTGGCTATACTGTCCAAGATTTAACTCTGGACTTATATCAAATCCGACGAAAACCTCCTGTTATCCTGAAACCCAAGCCGAGAAAGGGTTGTGTGTGTGTAGCGCGATTGTTTCAACCCGGATCGGTGTGTACTGTTGGTATGATGAATCACTGTTTCAGATTGCGATTCGGCTTACAACCAACAGCAGCGTCCATACCAATAGCTAAAAACAACTGTGTCAAAACCCAAGCATATAGTTTTAACATCCCATCCCCACAGATCCGGCACAAAACCTCATCCCATTTACTGGGGAGAAATCGATCCCCTGAAACGGGGGCCTGTGATTGGCAGCCTCAGCAAATCGTCTCACCGGAATACGATCGGCACTCATTCGGGTTCCTACTCTGTTTATCGAGCGCTAGCAGTTGCCAACGGCGCACTCCCAGCGGATCACCGCCCCGATTTTACCAACACCTCTCCGGCGGCACACATCGGGCCACACCCGAGTTGGGGCGATCGCAATTTGATTGTTTCTCTCGATCCCTTTGGAGGTTTGGTTAGCGAAATTTATACTTCTTTTTTCCAGCAGGGATACGATATTCGACCGACAATTGCTGTAACTAAAGCTCACATTAATATGCCGGAATTGCAAGATGCCATCGCTAAGGGGCGGGTGCAAATTGATGGCAAAATAGTCAAAGCAGGCGGCAATTTAGCAGTCACTAAAATTGCGATCGACCCGGTGTGGTATTTGCCGGGAATTGCTAGGCGGATCGGCGCACAAGAAAGCGTTCTTCGCCGTGTCCTGTTCGAGGAAACAGGCGGAATGTTCTCGGACTTAGTGACGCGGCCGGACTTGCACGTTTTCTTGCCGCCAATTGGCGGAACTACGGTTTATATCATTGGCGATGTCGCCAATATTTCTGACTCGGACAAGCAGTTGGCGGTACGGGTACACGATGAATGCAACGGTTCTGATGTCTTCAGTTCGGATATCTGCACTTGCCGCCCTTATTTGGTACACGGGATTGAAATTTGCATCCAAACGGCACAATCCGGCGGTTCTGGGGTAATTGTTTACTTCCGCAAGGAAGGGAGAGCTTTGGGGGAAGTCACTAAGTTTTTGGTGTACAATGCCAGAAAACGGCAGGAAGGCGGCGATCGAGCTGATGCCTATTTTACGCGCACTGAATGCGTTGCGGGAGTTCAAGATATGCGGTTTCAAGAATTAATGCCAGACGTGCTGCACTGGTTGGGTATCTCTCGAATTGACAGTTTAGTTTCTATGAGTGATATGAAATACAATGCGATTATCAATTCTGGGATTCAGGTGGTCGATCGCATCCCCATTCCAGAAGATTGGATTCCCGCAGACGCACAAGTCGAAATCGTCGCCAAAAAAGCCGCCGGCTACTATACGCCAGAAACTGTGCCAGATGCTACAATTCTTGCAGAAGCGATCGGACGCGATTTAGGAGATTGAGAGGGCAAAGACGCGAGCGATCGGGTGCGAACCATCGCGTCTTTGCTAAATAAAATTTATTGCTGGTTTTTGATCAGTCAGGGTAGGTTATGCCTCATTTGCGTTCTACTGTGATCGTAAAAACAGATATTTGCGGATATACCGCCCGAGTTAAAAAATTATCTCAGTCGGACTTAAGTAGTTTGTTAAACGAGCATAAAACTTTTATTTCAGATATTAGCACCAGAAATGAAGGTAGCGTGATTAAAGGGGAAGGTGATTCATTTTGGATAATTTTTCCCAGCGTCACAGGAGCGGCTGTAGCAGCCCTAGAAATGCAGCAAGAATTGAGAGCGCAACAATCTAGCAAGGCGAACGACGAACGATTGGCTATTCGCGTGTCGATTACATTAGGAGATGTCTTGCATCAAGATAAAGATATCTTTGGCGATACGGTGAATTTAACAGCGCGCATAGAATCAGTTACTCCGCCGGATGAAATATATTTGTCCCAAGCAGCATGGCTGGCGCTCAACAAAGCAGAAGTGCAAACGTCTTTTGTCAACGAGTTTTCTTTGAAAGGGATGAGCGAACCTGAAAAAGTCTACAAAGTTGACCAAAGTTACAAAACGCGAATTATAAAAAATCAAGCAATAATTAAAGCAGATTTGAGAGGTTTTATTGCTTATCAAGAATCTAATTCTATCAAAGACGTTGAATATTTGCTCACTAACTTTGATGATTTTGAAAAAACAATTTGCGAAGAATACGGCGGTACAATTCGGAGCATTGTTGGGGATTCGCATTTGTTGACTTTCCCGGAAGCTCACTCAGCCTTAGCGGCAATGGAAAGTTTGTGCGAGAATTGGAAACTTTTTATTCACGCCAATCAAATACCTTGCGGCTTGTCGGTGGGAGTTGCTAAGGGAAATTTATATATATTTAGGTCTTGCACTTACGGAAAAGATATTAACATAGCCGACAGGCTGGAAGATTTAAGTAAAATAGTATCTCCGGGGACAGAAAAAAATTCGGTGATAGTTTCCGATCAAATAAAACGCGAAGTCAGTGGCTCGAAGTGGGAATATAAGCTGATCAAACTCGATAAAAATTCGATTTTAGATAATCTTTTAGATTACAGTCAGTTTGACTTTTTTAAAGAAAACGATGTTTACCGGTGTTTGGTGGTATGAAGTTGCACAATATTGAACTTGAGACTGTAGAATATCTGAGAACGCCGGCTGCTATTCGCCAAAAGTGCGATCGGCTTTTTGATTTAGCCCGCCTGGACAAACTCCGCTACTTCCGCGTCGATTTATCCCAACTCGACAAAGCAGCAAATTATGTAATTGACACAACGCGCCAACAGTATCCCGATTTTAAAATTCCCTTTCACAGTCGCTGGCGACATTTTGAAGCCGGCAACCTGCCGCGACTCGCCGAATTGGATGCAGCAATAGCCGAATTTTCACTCATAGAGCAAGCTAAGATCAAATTTGATTTAGCAATTGTCAGCGTTTTGCTCGATGCCGGTGCTGGTGCAGATTGGCAGTATTGCGAACCTGAAACCGGACAGGTTTATCGCCGTTCTGAAGGGTTAGCAATAGCCAGCTTACGGATGTTTTGTCAAGGTGTTTTTTCCAGCAATCCCGATTTTCCTTGGCAAGCTGATTATTGGGGACTTTCTCAATTAAAACTAGAAACCTTAGCGGCAGGATTTCAGGTAAGTCGAGACAATCCGCTAGTTGGTTTAACAGGCAGATTAGAATTATTGCAGCGTTTGGGAAATGCGATTTGCCAGCATCCATTATTATTTGGCAGCGAAAACCCGCGTCCCGGCAATTTGGCAAAATACGTGCTAGACAGTCGGGTTTCTGGAGTCAAAACTGTGAAGGCTGCGGTCGTATTGAGCGCTGTTTTGACAGGTTTTGGGGAAATTTGGCCGGGAAGATATGCAATTGGTGGCGTTAATTTAGGCGATGTTTGGCGGCATCGGGCTTTAACAGGAGAAAATCTTGGAGATGATTTCGTGCCGTTTCACAAACTATCGCAGTGGTTAACTTATTCGCTGTTGGAACCCCTCCAAGAACTTGGTTTAGAAGTCGCCGGATTGGATGAGTTAACGGGATTGCCGGAGTACCGAAACGGCGGTTTGTGTTTGGATATCGGGCTGCTGCAGGCAAAAGATTCGGCTATTTTTGAGCAGAGTTACTTGCCGGGTTCGGAAGTTATAGTAGAATGGCGATCGCTCACTGTCAATCTTTTAGATAAAATTGCCGCAGCTATTCGAGAAAAGCTGCATTTGAGTGCGGATCAATTGCCGCTGGTGAAAATTTTGCAAGGAGGAACTTGGGCGGCGGGGCGGAAAATTGCGGCCGAATTGAGGGCTGGTGGAGTGCCGCCAATTCAGATTGAAAGTGACGGCACTGTGTTTTAAAGGGAAGAAGGAAGAAGGAAGAGGGAAAATTATCCACTCTTCCCACTTTAAACTCAAAATTCCAAATTAAAACCTGAAAACTATTCCTCACACTACACTCCCCACAAGCTGCTGTGCATCTAATTTGACAGTCAATTTTTATACAATTATTGTGGGACGGGCATCCTGCCCGTCTCTGTATTCTTTAGATGCGTAGCTGCTTAGCGGCAAGTGCGATATTTGACGTGTTGACACTCCCTGACCTAAAGGACAGGGATTCTTAATTCAGCGACTGACCTTAAAGTGTTGCGTCCTTTCGGCAATACTCAAACTTTTTAACCGTAGAAATCCTACCAATTAACGAGCCTGATTCGCAATCACCCCAGAGGATCTATCTCCAAAAGCGTACTAGGATATTGACCTAGAATTCGGGTATGCCCTACCCTACTTAACAAAACTAAATAGTTTGTTTCTCTGGTTAAAGGAACTGCGTTAAGCCCCTAGCTGTTTATAGAGTTTTCGCCGCTCTTTGTCCCCCGGTTTACGCCTAAAAGTGTGTCGTTAACTGTTTTTATGCACGATGGCGCAGGAGTTTAACCTTGACTACTCTACTATACTAGAAATTTCCTGACTTTTAGGAAGGGATTTAAGAAATTAAAGCCGTCCTAGAAGGACAGGGTTTTAGACCCAATTTCCTTGATAAATTCCAGCAAAACATCCCTCATATTTTTACCGTCCCTAGCAACAGCCGACTTAAATCGGTTCCGCAGATCCGGCGGCATTTCTACTCTAATAGCCACAGTCTTTTTTTCATCCATACAGACTCTAGGCTTTACAACATATACATTTTGACATTTTTATGTAGTTTGCCTAAAAACCAGCTTTTTGCATACAGGTGCATTATTTTAGCTATATGCCTTAGTGCATACTAATGCAAGAGTGCAATAAATGCCGTTTTCCGCGAAAAACCCTACAGAGCGTTAATTTAAGTCATTTAGGTATGATTTACGCTCATAAACCCGGTTTCTGCAAAAAATCTTGAGTTTGGCTTTGTTAGGAATGAGAATTAAATAACTTCCACAAGTTTGTGGGATGGGCGTCCCGCCCGTCCAAAAAGGACGGGCGGGACGCCCATCCCACAATAACAATTAAAATTGTAAGTTATTTAATTCGCGATCCTTAGTACATTGCGGTCA
>NZ_JANMZH010000588.1:0-1068 GCF_031383065.1 Microcoleus sp. OTE_8_concoct_300
CATACGTCAATTCTGCGGTTATGCCAAGAAGGACAAAAACAAGGGAGAGGAAGGCGATCACCGTTGACTTCAACCATATCAGGCGATTTCCTGTACTTTGGCGATTTGTCTCATTGCCATTTCTACTATCAACTTTGGGTCGAGAGCTTGTACCTCCTTAACTGTTTGTGCTGCCTTTGCCGCTCTTTCTCCCCGGCGCTTCTGCCGATGATGTTCATATAACGCATCCTCGACCATCACCTCAAGTTCAACAGTTGCGTTAATCTCAGCCAATCTTTGAGGACTGATGCCAAAAATTGGGGGAGCAGCTTTTTCGTGTTGATCGATTTGATTTATCTGGTTGATTTCAACGTGAGGTTCCATTATTGCGATCGCAGCAATTGGTTTACCAGCAGGTTTGGCTGGCTTCACCCTTTCGGCTTGGGTAGAAATTTTCAGAGCTTCGCTCAAATTAAGTTCTCTTGACTTAATGCGATCGTAATTTGCCCATGATTCCTCTACTCCAAGATTCCTTAATGCAGTCCGCCATTTGTAGGCAGCACTTTGCTTAATTCCATATTTTGATTTGATTTCTGCTATAGAAATCGCTGCTCTAGATTCCATAAAAAATTCTCCTGTGCATGAAGGATGGGTAATTTTACACACTCATCGAAAGATTCGTCAATGCTTTCGCCCTTCGCATAATATGCGCCAGCAGAAAACACCGAACTAAAAATAATTGCACACCCTGCAATTTTCCATAATCCGTTAGCTATCAAATTTCTCCGATGCCGTCGCACTTGTGCTGCGGAAATTCCACAGTAATCTGCTAATGCCTGAATGGAAGCATTGGGGTTTTCCCGCAGAAATTCCATCATTCGCTCCCGCTTTTGCTGTCCTCGCTTCCACGAGGGCCACGGCGTACTTTGGCTAAAATCGCGGAAATTACCTATTTGGTCGATCGGTCGCTGCATTCTTTTTCCACCCTTCCACCCTTTAAGGATAAAAAATTTTATAGGTCTTCGCCTTTTCTGTATACCGTAGAAATACGGAAAAAGAATATTTATTTGTTACTTTTTTCTCTTCTAA
>NZ_JANMZH010000620.1:0-1510 GCF_031383065.1 Microcoleus sp. OTE_8_concoct_300
GTATGGTTAGCTAAGCCCACAATTCGCTTCTCCAACAGAGCCTTGGCGATCGGATTCTCTACTGGCTTTCGCGTTACTTCATTGACAATTACACAGACTGTAGAAAGGGGGAGTCCCTGAGCCTCATCAGCCTTCCAGCCTGTCAGTTGCTCAGCGATAGGATTGAAATATCGCACATTACCTTGAGCATTGGTAGTAATAACTGCATCACCAATCGATTGGAGCGTCACTTGAGCTAGTTCTTTTTCGGCAAAGAGGGACTCTTCGAGACGTTGGCGTTCTTCGATTTCTCTCAAGAGACGTAAATTCTGCTCTTGGAGGCTTTGTTGCAACCGTCGGATGGTTAGGTGAGTTTCGACACGAGCTAATACTTCTTCGACTTGAAACGGCTTAGCAATATAATCTACCCCACCAACAGCCAGCCCCTGAACCTTATTGAAAGTTTCATTGAGAGCACTCAAAAAAATTATCGGAATGCCTGCGGTTTTCTCGTCAGATTTTAATTGTTTACAAACTTCATAGCCATCAATATCGGGCAATTTAATGTCGAGTAAAATTAGTTCCGTCCATGGCGATTGGGCCGCTCGGAGCGCCATTGCGCCTGTTGGGGCACAGCGAACTTTATAACCATGTGCGCTCAAAGTAAGGCCCAGAAGACGCAGGTTATCAGGCCGATCGTCAACAATTAAAATATTGCCTCGGTAGTTGGTGGCTGGATCGCTAACCCTATCCCTAGTTCTATCGACAATCCTACTGATTTCCATACTTTTCTGGTAGAGGACTATAACCCTATGAACAAGAGTATACTTGAATTATTAGGTTATCCACTCACTTTATGTAGAAAGAAGTCATGCGATCGCAGGGTTCTAGGACTGGCACCGTGGCACAGCCACTACAAAATCTGACTTGTTCAGGTAGGGATAATCCGCCCGTAGTTGCCCTTCTTCGTTTGGCGTAACATGGCAGAGAACCTTTTTTTCCCAGCAGCCGATTTATGAACAACCACATTTCTTACAGGGCAAATCTACTCGTCATTGCCATCGGATGTCTCGTGCTGCTGAGTTGACAATTTGACATCTCCCTAATCAAAAGGGGTTTTCCCGGTAGGACTTCGACCAGGAAGCGGACCATAGCAGAACTCAATCGCTAAGCAGGGTAAACGCATATTGTCAATAACGAGGGGTTTTAGCATAATAACTCGGCTTTATTGTTGTTTATTGAGAACGGTTTTTTCACCTGTAGCGCTTTTGTCTCTACTCAAACGCTATATATGGGAATTTAGAAATTAGATGCGTTTACCGTGAATCGTTAAGCACTTCAGCACTCATGAATAATGCAGGTTAGGTATGATTACACAATTTTTTGAGACAGGAGGATTCATTCCTCACGGTCACTGCTATCTCTGGCAAACAAACTTAGTAGGATTACATATTTTATCCGATGGTTTAATTGCTTTAGCTTACTACTCCATCCCCATCATGCTAATCTACTTTGTGCGACAGCGCCAAGA
>NZ_JANMZH010000647.1:0-2413 GCF_031383065.1 Microcoleus sp. OTE_8_concoct_300
CCGTTACAGATTTTCCGCCAGCGAACCGTTGACTCTGTTATTGTAGGCAGTAGCCAGATTATTTTGAGTTTTCGTCCATTTTTCGCTCCCCGGTTCGCGATTATTTAAAACTATTTGATAACCAGTAATGGCAATTTCAATATTGTCCGCTCTATTACCGCTGGGAAACTCACTAATATGATCACTTAAATTTTCCATTAGACCGATAATTGAGCTAATTGTTTGTGAGTTTTCGCCGACAATTAACTTCTGAGATACTTGCTGTAAAATCTCGGCAAAACGGGCATTGAGGAGATGTTGCCGTCGATCGAGCATGGGGTAAATTACTGCAATATCGCTATTACTGTCTTGTTCGGCTTGCAATAATTCTAGGAAAAAGTTTGCATACTCTTGGAAATTTTCACCGGCGGAGTTCTTGTTATCTCCATCATCGTTACTGTCGATCAATTGCCATAGCTGACTGGCCAGATTTCGGAGGAAATTAGCACCATTATCGCCTCCTTGTTCTGCTAAGGTTGATGCTACTAACTCGCAAGTTTCCAGAAATCCGCGATCCAATAATTCTGAGTTATCTTGTAATATCTGCGGTTCTTCTCCGTTGGGGCAATTCAGCAGGGTGTGAATTAATTGCAGATAGGCTTGGGCGCGGTTTTCTTCCATTGTGGGGAGTTGTGAATAACACCGGGATTTATTTTAGCATGATTAGTGGGTGGTCAGAAACCTGGTTTTTTCGAGAAGTGTTTGTTACTGTGGGCAAAAATGCTAGAAAACCTGGTTTCTGGGGGATTTTAACCGCAGATGTCGGCGGATGTACGCTGATGGACGCAGATGATTTAGTTTTGTCTTGGACTTATGGGTTTGTGGAAACCTGGTTTTTTCCAGAAGTGTTTGTTAGTGTGGGCAAAAATGCTAATAAACCTGGTTTCTGGGGAATTTTAACTGCACGGCTGGTCATAAACCTGGCTTTTATGAGAATACTTGGTTACAGTGCGAAGAGATGGGAAAAAACCCGGTTTATGAAGGTTTTTAACCGCCGATTTTCCTGCTAACGCCTAGATAATGCTACCTTTGGCATTAATCTATCGAAAATTTGCTCGATCGCAATTACTGTCCAATCAATATCAGCTTCTGTGGTTTCTCGTCCTAGAGTTAAGCGAATTCCACCAACTGCGCCGATTTCGTCATATCCCATTGCTAATAATATCGGACTGGGAGTTAGTTTGCCACTGCTACAAGCTGAACCGGAACTAATGCCAATTCCTGCTAAGTTTAGCTGCCGCACCAGAGTTTTGCCTGTGATTCGCCCTGTATCTCTCTTTTGGTAAGGGCGGGAGGAGGGGGAGACGATGCAAAAACTGACGTGGTGCGGCAGCCGACAATATCGATCGCCTGTTGGTACTAAACTGGGTACGTGGGATAATCGGTCAAAAAGCCGATCGCGCAATCCAATTAACCTCGGCGTTTCCACATCTATTTCCTGCAATGCTAACTCCGCCGCCACCCCAAAACCGACAATTGTCGGCAGCGCTTGTGTCCCGGAACGTAGTTTCAATTCTTGGCCACCACCGCCTAACATTGGCACTAATTCTACTCCCGGACGCACGTAAAGCGCGCCTGCACCTTGTGGCCCGTAAAGTTTGTGACTGGAAAGGGAAAGCAAGTCTACGGGCAGTTTCTGCACGTCTACTTGCAGCTTGCCGGCAACTTGAACTGCATCGGTATGAAACATGATATTGCGATCGCGCGCAATTTGTCCTAAGGCTTCTATTGGTTGCAGCGTCCCAACTTCGCTTTGTCCGTAAATGATTGAAATTAACACTGTATTCGATCGCAGCGACTCTTGCAAATCCAAAGGGTGAATTCGCCCAAATTTATCCACCGGTAGGCGCGTCACTTCCCATCCCAACTGTTCGAGTTGTCGCGCCGGTTCTGCTACTGCGGAATGCTCTACGCTTGAGATAATAATATGCTGCGGCTTTGTATAAAGACGGGTAATTCCCATAATTGCCAAATTGTCCGCTTCAGTGCCCCCACTCGTGAAAATTATCGATTCCGGTAGCGCGTTAATTAAGCTAGCAACCTGCATTCTTGCTAATTCTAAAGCTGTCGCCGCCCTTTGTCCCCACTCGTGCAAACTGGAAGGATTCCCCCACTGCTGAGTGAGGGCTTTTTGCATGGCTTGAATCGCTTCTGGCCGTGCGGGTGTTGTGGCGCTATAGTCGAGGTAAATTTGCATGATTTCAAATAACTAATAACTAATGACTGATGACTGATACCAATTTTATATGAGGCTGCATAGAATCTGATCCCCCCTAACCCCCCGCGGGAGGGGGGGACAAGAGCTTGGTCAAAGTCCCCCTTATTAAGGGGGATTTAGGGGGATCGAAATATATGCAACTTCACATTAAATTGG
>NZ_JANMZH010000661.1:0-6160 GCF_031383065.1 Microcoleus sp. OTE_8_concoct_300
TTGAAGCATTGACCCCACGGATAAATTCGGGGGGCAAGTTTCTCGGATACAGGTTTTTTATTTCTGGACGGATGAATCCGGGGGCTTGTATCCTGGATGCTTTCGGTCAATTATTGGCAGGTATTGTTGGTGAGGGGAGCCTCTACAAAAATCGC
The DNA here is from genome assembly GCF_031383065.1 of Microcoleus sp. OTE_8_concoct_300. Lineage (NCBI taxonomy): Bacteria > Bacillati > Cyanobacteriota > Cyanophyceae > Oscillatoriales > Microcoleaceae > Microcoleus > Microcoleus sp. OTE_8_concoct_300. The sequence continues at coordinate 156 of NZ_JANMZH010000661.1, forward strand.
GGTCCCTCGACCGGACATGATATCACTCAGTTGGAATCTGCTGTAACTCAAAACTCACAACTCAAACCTCACAACAATTTTCTCGCTTTTCCCAGGCCGTAGGTGAGAGAATAACTGCTAGTCAACAGCCACAGCCAAACAGCCGGATACCGGGGCTCCAACCAAGGCTCTACCCTGCGGGCGAAGCTGGGAAGCCATCCAAACAGCCAACTAGCCAAAGCCAGCAGAGTAAAACTCAAGTAACTCCCCAGCCAGCGCCAAATATCCCGCAAGGTGACAAAATCTAAAATCCACATCAGGAGAGAAGGGTTTTTTCCTGCTGCTTCGAGCGCCAGTCGATTGAAAGTTAGCCAGTCGGTTCTGTCTTTAATAAAAGTTTCGGCTACGGCGAGTTTTTGTGCTGCCAAAATACCGAAAAAGGTATTGAGAATTGAATTAATCCTTTGGGGTGGCAAACTACGATTAGTTGGAACCATCATGCCTTTAGAAAACAGCCAAGTTACTGAAACATTGCTCTGGTAGGCGCGAATTTTGTTTAAGTGATTTGCCGTCAACAAATTGTGCTTTAAAGCTGTATCCAAAAGGTCTGTTAAGCGGAAAAGATTGCGGACGAGGGAGCCGAAGCCGGTGAAAACGAGGGGAGATTGCAGGGATGCTGCATCGCCGATCGAGATTAGGCGATCGATCGCCACGGCTCGATCGCTGCTGTTGGTGCTAAAATGCCCGGGAATATAACCAAAGGTCGGTTTTTTCCACACCAATTTATCGACATCGCAGCGGCGGTACTCCGGCAAAATTGCGAAAAAATCCTCGTACATTTCCAGCAAAGAACCGGGATTCTCGGGATGTACTTGGTGGTAGTGAAATAGATAAACTGTCAATTCTGTGCCGGCGCCGGGAAATAACTCCCAAATGAGCTGGCGACCTCGAGAAATGTCCCCGTGAGTGTAGAGCACATCCCCGTAATCGGAATCCCAAACCCCAGGCTCAAATCCTCCGTCGATGACTGCTCCCACCGTCGGACAAACGCTGTCAAAAGCCCGCCCTTCGTTCAATTGCCAAGCGATGGGAGAAGCCGAACCCATTGCATCCACCAGCAGCCGTCCTAATGCAGTGCGATCGGCTTTTGTCGGCAAGTGGCGACCCTGAACTACTACTTTTTCTACTTCAATATCGGCTCGGATAAACTCAGTTTCGTCCCAGATTTCCCCGCCAGCTTCTGTTAGCTTAACTCCCGCCAAATACAGCAGTTTCTCGCCGTCCAAAGCTACATTTAGCACCTTCGGCGTGTGCAGAACTGGCGCTTTAGCAACGGGCGGATTGTTAGCATCAAAAAACTTGTTGTAGCCATCTTTGTATTCTCGGGCAATCAAAGTTTCGATTTCCGCAGCAGTAAATAAATTCAAATCAATTAAGCTTTGAATTTCGTCCCGCGAAATATTCCACTCGCGATTCATCCGCCCGAAAGGCATTCGTTCCACTAGCAGCACTCGGTAGCCCAATCTCGCCATCACAGCAGCGTGAATCACTCCCAAGGCCCCGCCAATATAAATTAAGTCATAAAAAGTATCCCCAGAATCAGACACTGGAATTGTGCCGGATGCCTTCTCCCCTGTTCCAACTTCGGTTTTCCTCACCTCCGTTACATCCCTTACAGAATCCGTTGCCGAACTTCCTTCTTCGTGGAAAAACACTACTTGTTTTGGCTTTTGGGGATTGCGGGTGCCTTCGCGCCAGCGTTGCTCCCACCAGTAGACGCGCTGGAGGTCGTATTCGCCTTTGGGCATTTTTTGGAAGTATTTGACGGTCAGGGGGTAATAGGGGGCAAGAGCCTCAAAAATTGACTGTTTGGAGAGGTCTATGACAGGGGGTTTGGGGTAGCGATTGGGAAACTTGTTTCTCACAGCAAGATTCAGAGCTTCTAGGAACTTTCTTTCTCCAGCGGGCGCGTCTTCTAGACGAAAGACTTTTAAATAAGTTGTGCGCTGCAGTGACCAGACAAAGGTGGAAAGTTCTGTTGATCGCCAATTTTGGTTTCCTGAATTGGTGTCAGCGAAGGCGGGTTTTGGATTGGCATTTTGAGTTCCAGATTTGAGGCTCTCGGCTGTTGTGGCCGGTGAAAGCAGGCGAAAACCGTCAGGAGTAATAATTTTTTCTCCAATTCCCGGATCGAATTCGTGCTGCAACCAAGTGCAGACGGCTGCTGTATCTGGTGTGGGAACTTCTAGATAAAGAATTTCTTGCATAATTAGACTCTTAATTCTGAATAAATGAATAAAGATGGGGGAGTTGACAAGGGAGCAAACTAAGTTATACTCCCGAATACTTATTTAGTTTTAAATAAGTTTACAGTGTTCTCAAATTTTTAGCTGATTCGCCGGAAGCCCCACAGCGGCTGAATATCTACTCCCTTCGGTATGCATTCCTATGAATTATCCCATTCCTACGAACCCTCAAGAAATGATTGCTTTGCGACAGCAGCCGCTGAATGAAGAATTGGTGGCATCGGCGATCGCGGGTGTGATTCAAATAGCTCGATCGCGCTCTCAGTCTTTGGATGAGTTGAAGGCTGAGGTGCTCGCCGACGACAATCTGCTCGATTTTGCTCAGAGGCTCTGGCTGAGCGACATTGTGGCTCAAGCTTGGGACAATTGGCCTTAGACTACAGCGTGTCATCAATTAGATAAGCTAGAGGAAGCCATCCCATTCGGAAACCAATCCAATAACGATGACGCGACGTTATGCGCTGTGCGATGACCAATGGGAACGCATCAAAGACCTATTGCCGGGACGAGCGTTCCCGATCTTGAGTCACTGCCTTCGTAGAATCGGTTGTTCGTGGAAGCTGAACAAGCCATTTGCCAAATCAAAGTCATGCAGCTATAGCCTTTCTCAGAAAGATGAGGTACTCATGGGCATAGGGCATAGGGCATAGGGCATAGGGCATAGGGCATAGAGCATACCTCACTTTTTTGAGAACCGCTATATATCAGATAAGCACCCACATTGCAAGTTTTGGGTGTCTTTGCTGGCGATGCAGTGGGCGATGTAGTTGGCTGTGGTGTTGGCTGTGGTGTTGGCTGTGCGATCGCCTGCAAGAGTTCGACTCAATAGAAGTAAGCTAATACCAATTTTTTATGAGGCCCCGTAGAATCCGATCTTTCGTCGCCCCCCAAGGCATCGGGGGGGACAAGATTCCGATCTTTCGTCGCCCGACTATCAGGGGGATGCGAGGGGGATCGAGATATGTGCAACTTCACATTAAATTGGTATAACCATTATCATAATTGTGGTTAATCCACAAGTCAGCGATCGCAAAAAAGCAGAACAAGAACTTCTGCTTAAAAGCTTTGTTTTCAGCAGAACTTCTTGTGTCATTTTCCTAGTGTGTTATTTTGCCATATCATCTACCCAAAAAAATGCTTTTCTGAAATTTATCGCGCCTATTGTCACAAAACCTATATAACCACTTATAGCAATCCTTGCAGGAGTCGTAAATTTTTTACCCCACCCCAACCCTCCCCTTACTAATGGGAGGGAGTAAGAAATTCACTAATGATTTAGGATGGCTATAGATATATCTTAATGAAGAATGTCAGCCAATCCAGAGGACTCGTCTTTAGAAAAATTTTAGTAATCTGGGGAGGCGGATTACTCGCTATTTCTTGTTTGCCTAACCAAGAAGCTGTAGGTTTTCCGACTACAAAGGCTAGCGAATATATTGATAATCATCCGATTTGAGATTTTAAATTTTAGATAGTGGAATTTATCCCACAAATGAATCCGGGGGCTTGTTGTTTACTCCTAAAGATTTAACAGTTAACTGAGATGAGGAAAATCCTGTTATTCTGAAAACTCACAACGGCCAAGGGACTAACGCAACTCAACTTCTCGCTTAACTTCTGCCAAAACTCGATCGCCCCGCGTCAACCGATATTCGGCCCGCCAAACTCCGGGAGTCAGAGGAGAATTTGTACTGTTTCTTTTGCCGACATAACCCAACCAAGTGCGGCTGGGGGCTTTAATTTCCTTGGGCTGGTCAGCGATGGTTTTGCCGTTGGGTGCAAATAATTTGTATTGTTCACGATCGCCCTTGAGAACTCCGTAACTTTGCACCCAAAACAACAAAGCTGGACTGTTTGCAGGGAGTGTAGTCTCTGAAAATTGTCCTTCCCAGACAGCGTCCATATCGGGTGGCTTATTGGCAAAACCGGCCCGAATTAAACCTGTGGAAATATAGTCTAGAGGCTTGTCCCAAATTGGATTGCGGGCGATGTTGCAGCCTAACTTGGCGTCGGGACCGACAAAGGGATCTACGGGTTTGCCTTGATAGCGAAAAGTTACGTGTACGTGGGGGAAAGATGCCATCCCAGAGTTTCCCACCATGCCCAAAACCGTGCCTTTTTCTACCTGCGTACCCGGTTTGACGGCAACGCTGCCTTTGCGGAGGTGGCAGTATTGGGCTTCCCAGCCTGCGCCGTGGTCGATTACCATGCCGTTGCCGCATTCTGTGCCTGCGATGCTGGCTTTGTCTGTATCGTTTTGTAAACGCCGATCGACCACACCATCTCGTGCTCGCAAAACTTTGCCTGCTGCGGAGGCAATCACTGGAACTCCTTTTGCCATTGCTTTGGCGTCGGGAATGGCAAAGTCTGTGCCGTCGTGACCGTCGTAGGTTTGGCGCCCGCAGCCAAAATCTACGGCGGTGGGGCCGGGTTCTCGATCGAAATATACGAATACAAAACAGTCTTTGCCCAGGGTACAGTCGATCGGCAGCCCGAATTGCGGGTTGTTCGGCTTTTGCCCGACTGCTGAAGAAACGAGACGCTGGGCGATGGTGTGGGCTTCGCCGATCGGGGCATTGACTCCGGTTTTTGTAGCACAGCTAGAAAGACTTGTCAACCCCACGGTCAACAAAATTGCAGAAATGTATTTTTTTGATAGTATAGTCATTCGCCGATTGGAGGTAAAAGCTGAGGTGGCTAGTGAAAAATCAATTAATGATTCAGAATATAGTTGCTCAAGAATCTAGACGATCGGTAAGGCGTTTTCGTTTCCGATACTTGTTGTATTATTGTCCGTTGAAACTTTTAAATTTTGAATTCCTTAAAAAATGCGCTCTAAAATTCGATCGCTCATTTCGATAATTCGCCTGGCCGGGCTTGCTGTTGCTGCTTTCGCGATGTGGGTATTTGCCACCCTTGCCGAAGAGGTTTTGGAAAAGGAAACCTACGCTTTCGATAGCTCTATTTTACTATATCTTAGGAGCCTTCACACTCCGCTGCGCGATCGCATCATGCTCGCCTTTACATTTTTAGGGGAGCCAAATTTGCTGCTAGCGGTGAGCGTGAGTTTGGGTATTATCTTGTGGGTGGGCAAACATCGCTCCGAAGCCACAACTATTGCAGTTACTGGCGCCGGGGCGGTCGGTTTAAACCTACTGTTAAAAAAACTTTTTGCCCGCGATCGACCTCTACTTTGGGAGCGCGTTGTTGACGTTCGCTTTTACAGTTTTCCTAGCGGACACGCGATGATTTCAATGGTTATTTACGGTTTGTTAGGATATTTCTTGGGTTCGCGCTTTCCCAAACAGCGCTGGTGGATTTACAGCTTGACAGTTGTATTAGTTGCTGCTATTGGTTTGAGTCGGCTTTATCTAGGGGTTCACTGGCCTACCGATATTATTGCCGGTTATACGGCGGGTTTGGTGTGGCTGATTGCCTGTATTCTCAGTTTGGAAGTATGGAAGCACTTTCGTTCTGTTAGTGCGCCTTCTTCAGAAGAGTTTTTGTCACCAGAACCCTCTCAAGAAATAACTAATAACTAATGACTAATGACTAATGACTAATGACTAATGACTAATGACTAATGACTAATGACTAATAACTAATGACTAATGACTAATGACTAATGACTAATGACTAACAACTATTTGCTTTTGGGTAAAACACATGGCAATTCCTTTTTCGTAGTAAGCGGCCTCGTTAATGAAAATTGGATATACG